>JAZKYN010000139.1:0-4128 GCA_045612145.1 Bacilli bacterium | reverse complement strand
TTCTTAATATTTTTCTATATTTAATTTATACTATATTTATTATAGCATAATTTTTTTAAACAGTCAATTTATTTCCATTGTTCTTGTCATTGTTATTTTGATATGATATAATTATTATATACGAATATTTTTAATAATATAAATAAATGAGGAATAAAAAATGAACGACAGAATTGCATTGTTTTTTGATATAGATGGAACTCTTTTTGATGGTAAAACAAAAAGCATTTTGCCATCAACACTAAAAGCTCTTGAAATTTTAAAAAATAAAGAAAATACAGATATATACTTATCTACAGGTAGATCACATGAAACTCTTGGTATGATGAAAAGCTACTCACAATATTTTAGAGGAATGAACCTATCTAATGGACAAGAAATAATGATTGATGGTAAATTCAATTATGGTGAAATTTTTGACAAAGATGTACTTAGTAGATTACTAGATGTATCAGTTAAAATGAATACACCAATGGGGTTAATTTTAAAAAATGAAATTGTAATGAATTTTATAACAGAAGCTAGTACATATTGTTTTACAACATATATAAGAAATGATGTAAAAAATTTAAATTTTGAACCATTTGATTTAAATCAAGATGTAATTCAAATATGGTTATTCGCAACAAATGATGAAATTGACGAAATGAAAAAATCATTCCCAGAATTATCATTTTTAAAATGGGGTAATTATGGTGCAGACGTTATTCCTCAAGGTGCATCAAAAGCAAGAGGCATTAAACATATCCAAGAATTAATGGATTATAAATTAGATAATATGTATGCATTTGGTGATGGAGATAACGATGTTCAGATGTTTAAAAACGTTGGAACAAGTGTTGCGATGGGAAATGGTAGTGTAAAAGCAAAAGCAAATGCTACTTTTGTAACAGATGATATAAGTGAAGATGGGTTATATAAAGCCCTTGAAAAATTAAATTTATTATAGGAGTTAATATGAAATTTGTTAGTTGGAATGTAAATGGAATAAGAGCATGTATGAATAAAGGTTTTAATGAATATTTTGATAATATGAATGCGGACATATTTGCAATCCAAGAAACAAAAATGCAAGAAGGTCAAGCAGATATATCAAAAGAAGGATATTTTCACTATATGAATAGTGCAATAAAGAAAGGATATAGTGGAACATTAATATATACAAAAAAAGAACCACTTAGTGTAAAATATGGAATTGATATAGAAGAACATAATACTGAAGGAAGAGTTATTACTTTAGAATTTGAAAACTTCTATTTTGTTACAGTATATACACCTAATGCTCAAGAAGAATTAAAAAGACTTGATTATAGAATGAAGTTTGAAGATGACTTTAGAAACTATTTAATCAATTTAAAAAATAAAAAACCAGTTGTTCTTTGTGGTGACTTAAATGTTGCACATAATGAAATAGATTTAAAAAACCCAAAACAAAATATGTTTAATCCTGGTTTTTCAAAAGAAGAAAGAGAAAAATTCTCAACACTACTTAATAGCGGATTTGTAGATACATTTAGATATCTTTATCCTGAAAAAGTAATGTATTCATGGTGGAGTTATAGATTTTTCGCAAGAGAAAAAAACATTGGCTGGAGAATAGATTACTTTGTAACATCAAATAATATTGTTGATAAATTAAAAGACTCATATATTATGACTGATATATTAGGAAGCGATCACGCACCTGTTGTACTTGAAATAGATTTATAGGAGGAAGTTATGAGTAAAGTTCTAAAAAGCTTAATAATTATATTAACATTTATACCTGTATTTTTAGATGTAATAAGTCCAAGTGATAGCTGCAAAAGAAGTTGTCGAAATTACGAAAAAGATCCTATCACTGTATACATATATGATTATAATGGTGAAGTATATAATCAAGTAACATCACAAACAAATATATATAAAAATACATTACTTAATTTTACCGAATATGATAACCCTACACTTGATGGTCATATTTTTCTAGGATGGTATTTAGTACAACCACATTATCATGAAAAAATAATTGTTACAACATTAGAAGAATTAGAAGAATATCCCGGTCAAATAGTAGATAAACTTCCAACAAGAGTATCTAATGATAGTATGTATTTTCCACTTTTAATACAAGAAGAGAGTCTTACAAACTTTTTAGAAACATCAGATATTGCAAAAATAAGTGTTGAAATTAGATTAAGATATCCAAATGAAACTAAAAATATTATTGCGACTGCAAGACTTTATGATACATATGAAGATGTTATTAAATTCTATTTAGATGAAGAATATGAATATGTTGCTTCAAGTCTTACTAATTATGAATATGAATCATTTCTAAAAAATATTGGAGCAGAAAATGTTAATGTTTTAGATACAAGTACAAAATTAGAATATAGTTCATATTTTACAGTAAACGTTTATTTAAAAGAAAAATAGGAGGTTCCTATGAAATTTATAACAAAGTTTTTAATACTTTTTATTTGTACACAATTTTATTTTCTTGATGTAATAGGTTGTGGTTCTACATCAAAAAAAATAAAATACTTTAGTTATGATGGACAAACTTATACATGTGAAGTTAATGAAAAAATAGGCAGATATGCAAATCTTCATGAAATTGGAAACGACTATAATAAACTTGATGGATATACATTTATGGGATGGGCATTCTTACCATATGCAAGTGAAGAAATAAAGTCACTAGATGAACTTGAAGCATCAAGTGAAATTATAAAAATTACTAATCAATTACCTCATCCAAATTTAGATGAACTTGCATTTTATCCAATTCTTATTAGAAATGATTTAGTTGAAAATTTCTATCAAAATTCAAATCTATCAAAAATTGTTATTGAAGTAATTTATTCATATCCATATAAAAATGGAACAAAGTTTGAAAATGTTAAAGTAGAAGGAACAATAAATCAAACATTTGAAGAAATCATTGGTGAATATGATCAGTATACTGATGTAGAATCAGGCAAAACATATGAATTTGATGAAGCTTACTTTGAAAATGTAGATAAGAATTATAATTTAAATGATTATCCACCATATGTTGGAAATTACAGATTAATAATTTATTATACAAAACATTATGAATAAGATAAAAATATTAATATTATCTATTTTACATTTACTTGTTGATGGACTTTGTGCTTATACAGTCGTTAATAAACTTTATTTAAATGATAATTATTTAGTAGTAACATTAGTCTTTGTATTTTATAATGTTCTTGCTTTTTGTTTTCAACCATTAATTGGTTTAATTATTGATAAATTAAAAAAAGAAAAAATGTTTTTAAATATATCATTAGTACTATTAGTTGTAGCTTCAATTATAAATATACACTGGCTTGTTATTGTAATACTACTTGGGATTGCAAATAGTATCTTCCATGTTGTTGGAGGAATATATGTAGTTAGTTACAATGAAAATAAAATGATATTCTTAGGGCTATTTGTGTCTCTTGGTGCAATCGGTATAGCACTTGGTACTAATTTAACAAACCCTATAACACTTTATATAATGCTTATTTTAGCCTTTATATTAGGTATTATCGTTAATGTTTTAAAAATAGAAAAAAATGTTATAAATGATAATATCACTTATAACATCGATAAAAAACATATTAAGTATGTAAGTTTATTATTAATAGTAGTTTTAATAAGAGCTATAATGGGAAGTGCATGTAAACCAGAATTTGATACAACACTATTATCAGTTATATCTATTAGTATAGGAGTTGCACTTGGTAAGATACTTGGTGGAATACTATCTGACAAATTTGGTATTAAATATGTAACAATCACAACATTATTACTTTCTTTAATAGGATATTTCTTCTTTAGAGATAATGTTGTTATATATATAATATCGACAATACTATTTAATACAACTATGCCAATAACACTATTTCTTGCGAATAAGTGTTTAAAGAATAAATATGGTTTATCATTTGGTCTTTTAGCATTTACATTATTCCCAGGATATCTACTTGGAAGTTTATATTTAATGTTAGACTTATCGATTTATCCGCTTATTGCTATATCAATAGTTTCTAGTATTTTAATTATTTTATATGTAAATAGAGGAATAAAAAATGCTTGATGCTTTAATATTAACATTAATAATTGAACTATCAA
>JAZKYN010000138.1:0-8119 GCA_045612145.1 Bacilli bacterium | reverse complement strand
ACTGAAAAACCCTTCTTTTTCTTTTTTATCTTTATTCATATATTCAATTAAATTAACTGTACCATTAATCCAAAGATTCCCTTTTTCTGTATCTAATTGTTGCATTTCTAAATTAGTTCCTTTTATTAATAGCATCCCTTGTTTTGTATCAATTATAAATTCTTCTTTGTTTAAACTTTCTATTTTTTTTATTCCTGATATTTCTAGTTTTTTACGATCTTTTAATATTATATCTTGTCCAAGTACTTGATATTCTTTCTCATTATTCATGTATATTCCCCCTTCTTTATTTATATATATGTTGTTTTTTTATAATTTAGTAGTAAATATTTTCTTTTTTTAAAAAAATGTGATATAATAAATAAATGTAAGTATATATAAAAGGAGAAACTTTATGGAAGAAACTCGCTTAAGTGAACAAGAGATTGTTCGTCGTAACAAGATGAAAGATCTACAAGACAAAGGAATTGATCCTTTTGGTAGTAGATATGAAAGAACTGCAACATCAGCTTCTGTTAAGGAAAGCTATGCAGAATTTACTAAAGAAGAATTAGAAGAAAAAAATGTGGTTGTTAAAATCGCTGGTCGTATTATGACTAAAAGACGTCAAGGTAAAATTGGATTTATGCATATCCAAGATAGATATGGTCAAATTCAAATTTTCTTAAAACTTGACTTATTAGGTGAAGAACAATACGAATTATTTAAAGTATCTGATATCGGTGATATCGTTGGTATTGAAGGTACAGTAATGAAAACACAAACAGGTGAATTAAGTGTTAAAGCATCTGTTTATACACATCTTACTAAAGCTTTAAAACCACTTCCTGAAAAATTCCATGGATTACAAGATAAGGAAGAAGCAAGACGTAGAAGATACTTAGACTTAATTATGAATGAAGAAGCAAGAAAAAATGCTTTTGCAAGACCTAAAATCATCAGAGGTATTCAAAAATATTTAGATGGTAGAGGATTTGTTGAAGTTGAAACTCCAGTTTTAAATCCAATTCTTGGTGGAGCATCAGCTAGACCATTCGTTACTCATCATAATGCTTTAGATATGGATTTCTATTTAAGAATCGCAACTGAGCTTCACTTAAAACGTTTAATCGTTGGTGGTATGGAAGCTGTATATGAAATCGGAAGATTATTCAGAAACGAAGGTATGGATGCTACTCATAATCCAGAATTTACTACAGTTGAAGCTTACCTTGCTTATGGTGACTTATCAGATATGATGACTCTTGTTGAAGAATTAATATCTGGTCTTGCTAAAGATGTTATTGGTACAACTGAGATCACATATTGTGGAAAAGAAATTAGTCTTGCTGCACCATTCAAACGTCTTCATATGGTAGATGCAATTAAAGATATTACAGGTATTGACTTCTGGAATATCACTGATGATGAAGAAGCGTTAAAACTTGCTAAAGAACACAACATCGAAGTTCCAAAACATCAACAAACTGTTGGTCATATTATTAACTTATTCTTTGAAGAATATGTTGAAAAAACTTTAATTCAACCAACTTTACTATATGGTCATCCAATTGAAATTAGTCCACTTACTAAAAAGAATCCTGAAAATCCAAGATTCACTGATAGATTTGAATTATTCATCAATGGTAAAGAATATGCAAATGCATATACTGAGTTAAATGACCCAATTGATCAAAAAGAACGTTTTGTTAACCAATTAAAAGAACGTGATTTAGGTAATGATGAAGCTAACGATATGGATATCGATTTCGTTGAAGCATTAGAATATGGTATGCCTCCAACTGGTGGTATCGGTATTGGTGTTGATAGACTAGTAATGTTACTTACTGGAACAGACACTATTCGTGATGTATTATTATTCCCACATATGAGAAATAAATAAGAAAACAAGCCAATGATTTAATCATTGGCTTTTCTTATTCCATATTGTTCAATAATATAATCCATATCTTTGTCACCACGTCCAGAAAGACAAATTAAAACTGAACCTTTTTTCATTTTCTTTGCTAGTTTTATTCCATAAGCAACTGCATGTGCACTTTCTATTGCTGGAATAATACCTTCAAGTCTTGCAAGCATAAAGAATGCATCTAATGTTTCTTCATCATCTATTACATCATATTTTACTCTTCCAAGGTCATGCCAAAATGCATGTTCTGGTCCTGATGATGGATAGTCAAGTCCACTTGCAATTGAATAAACAGGAGCTGGTTCTCCAAATTCATCTTTTAACATTAAACTTTTAAATCCATGCATAATTCCTTCTTCACCATAGTTTAAACTTGCCGCATGATTTCCAAGTTCTTTTCCTCTACCAAGAGGTTCTACCCCATATATATCAACAGGATCATTTAAGAATCCAGAAAACATTCCTGCTGAATTTGATCCACCACCAACACATGCAACAACTGCATCAGGAAGTTCTCCAGTCATTTCAATAAACTGGCTTCTTGCTTCAATTCCCACAATACTTTGGAAATCTCTTACCATCATTGGGAATGGATGTGGTCCTACAACTGAACCAATACAATATATTGCATCTTTATATTCATTTGCGTATGCTTCAAATGCTGCATCAACCGCTTCTTTAAGTGTTGCATTACCTTTTGTTACTTCTACTACGTTTGCTCCAAGTATTTTCATTCTTGCAACATTTGGTGCTTGTTTTTTAATATCTACGCTTCCCATATATATATCACATTCAAGTCCAAAATATGCGGCAGCTGTCGCAAGCGCAACACCATGTTGGCCTGCACCCGTTTCTGCTATTAATTTCTTTTTCCCCATATAGCTTGCAAGAAGAGCTTCTCCCATACAGTGGTTTAGTTTATGTGCACCAGTATGATTTAAATCTTCTCTTTTTACATACAATTGAACATTTCCAAATTTATTAGATAATCTTTCAAGATGAGATATAGGTGTAGGTCTACCTTGAAATTCTTTTCTAATTCGTCTTAATTCATTAATAAATTTTCTTGATTTACAAATAGTAAAGTATGCTTCTGTGATTTCTTCCATCGCTTTTTTTAATTCTTCTGTGATATGTACACCACCATATTTTCCAAAATATCCATTTTCATCAGGATAATCCTTAAAATATCTATCAAAATCAACTCCATTAAATTTCATAAAAACCTCCTAAAAGTTCTTAATATAAACAAAAAAGTCCTTGCACATAATGCAAGGACTATAAATTTATAGTGCCACCTTGTTTTATAACATTAGAATACTAACATATTCCATGCAACTAACGTATGCAATCAACGTTGTAGAATACTAAATATATAATATCGTTCACTACACCCTCTGCGGCCCATTTAATAATCTGGGAATTACTTGTATCTCACCATCACAAGTTCTCTTTGAATCCATAATTATTTTTACTCCCACATCAACGGTTTATATTAATTTACTATATTATATCATTTAGTTTAAAACAGAGTCAATTATATATATAATTTTATTTTAATCTATTAGGATCAAATACAATTCCAGCATGATTTTGATTATATCTTTCACCTTTTGAATATGCATAACTATTAGCATTTTCAAAATTATTAAACTCTACCTTTACTGCTTCGTTTAAATCAATTTCTTTTGCGACTTTTAAAAATTCATCTACTCTTGATCTATCAACAAGTTCGCCTTTACCATGGCCTAATAATATATATTCAAAGTCAAGTTTAATAACACGTTCTAACATATTAATATATGTTTCAACAGTTGTTGATTCAGGTAAAAACATCCATACCCAAGGACATGTTGCATCAGTAACAACAAGAACTTTTTCTTCTTTTACATATATACCAATACTTCCTTTTGTATGTCCTTCCATATTAACTACTTCTGCGCTAATATTACCAAGGTCAAATACTGTACCAATTTCTACTTCAACAAGGTTTCCATCACGCATTTTCAAGAATGTTTCTTTATCAAATGTATCATCAATAATACCTAAGTTTAAAGCGTTATTTAAGACGTTTTTTCGCCATTTTTCGCTATTATGTAGTTCACATAACTTTTTATCATCTTTTGTTATAAAAACCTCTTTAAAGTGGTAATTTCCCCCTGTATGGTCCATATGACCATGACTTGCGATAACTATTAATGGTTTGTTTGTAATTGTTTCTACATGCTCTTTTAAGTTTGCAATTCCATAACATGTATCAACTAACAATGCTTTTTCTTCTCCAATAATTAATGTTGCAAGAACACCCATTTTATCTTTAAATTGATATATATTTTCTCTTAATTTAAATGTAGAAAAATAACTCATATTAGTCCTCTAGTTCTAATTCTTCAGCAATCATTCTAAATACATTATAAACTGTTTTATAATCTTTATCCATCGGAAGAACTGTATTTATTACTGAATCAATAGATACAACAAATGATTCATTGTATTCTTTTTTATTAACTAAGATTGCATCAATTTGATAAATAAGTTCATTTAATGCTTTTTCAACATCTTCATTTAATAAATCATTTACTTCTAAGAAACCTTTGTAATCTTCAATATATACTGAATATAACATTAGTTCTGCATAGTAGTTAAACTTTTCAGCGTCTTTTTCAAAATAATCATAATAATATGTATTTAAATCTTCAAGTGTGTTTGCTAAAAAACCAAAACCGATATCAAAAATTTCTTCTAAGTCTTCTTCTAGTTTTTCACCTTTTTCATATAGTTTATATATATGGTCTGTTACTTTTATTACATCTGTTAATACATAATAAATTGAACTATTTGTATCAATTAACATATTTATTAGTTCTTCTTTTTCTCCCATATAATTTATATAGTCTTCATAAATATTCATAATCTTTTACCTCTTTACTTTATATATTATATTATTTATTATTATTTTTGTCAAATTTACTAGATATAATCTAAAGATTTTTATTTTTAATTAAAATATGATATACTATTATATGAGGTGAATATTATGAAAGATATAATAGTAAAAGCACTAGCATACGATAAGTCTGTTAGAGTATATGCGGTATCAACAACAAATGCATTAAATGAAATTGGTCAAAGACTTAATTATTTCCCTAGTGCACTTGATGCAATGGGACGTGTTTTAAATATGGGAGCTATGATGGGTTCTATGTTAAAAAATGAAGAAACACTTACTTTAAAAGTTGAAGGTGATGGACCAATTGGTAAAATTATTGTTGATGCAAATGCACATGGACATGTAAGAGGATATTGTGATAATCCACATTGTCATTTTGAATATAATGATTATAGATTAAACGCAAAACAAACAATTGGAACAACTGGTTTTATTAGTATTATAAAAGACTTAAAATTAAAAGAACCATTTATTGGATCAACTCCAATTATTAGTGGTGAAATTGCAGAAGACTTTGCATATTACTATCAGGTAAGTGAACAAGTACCATCTGCTGTTGGTCTTGGTGTTCTTGTTGATACTGAAAATAAAGCTCTTGCAAGTGGAGGATTTATAATACAACTTCTTCCAAATACTCCTGAAGAAGTTATATTAAAACTTGAAGATAAACTTAAAAATATTCCAACTGTTTCTGAAATGTTATCTAGTGGATATACACCTAAAGATATTATTTATAATATTGCGGAAGACGTTGAAATAGTAGACACTGTTGATGTTGAATTTAGATGTAACTGTTCAAAAGAAAGATTCGCAAGAGGTATTATGTCACTTGGTAGTGATGAACTTCTTGATATGATTAATGACAATAAAGAAATTGAAACTACATGTCATTTCTGTGGAAATGTTTATAACTTTAATATTGAAGAATTAAAAGAATTGCATGCAGCAATTTCAAAAGGAGACAAATAATGTTAAATATTGATTTATTAAAACAACTAACAAATAATCCAAGTCCATCTGGTTATACACATTATCAAATTGAATTTATTAAAAACTATCTAAATGATTTAGGATATAATCCTTTTATGAATCAAAAAGGTAATTTATTTGTTGAAGTAAAAGGTAAGAATGATTATAAAATTGCACTATCTTCACATGTTGATACACTTGGTTTAATGATAAGAAGTATTTCAGGTGATGGTAAAATCTTCTTTACTCAAATTGGTGGACCAATTCTTAATACATATGATGGTGAATATTGTAAAATTCATACAAGAGATGGAAAAGTTTATACAGGAACAGTTTTATCTCTTTCACCAAGCGTTCATGTATATAAAGACGCAAGAAGTCTTGAAAGAAGTGAAGCTACAATGTACATAAGAATTGATGAAGTTGTTAAAACTAAAAAAGATGTTGAAGATTTAGGTATTCAAGTTGGAGATTTTGTTTCAATCGATCCTAAATTTGAATATACTGAAAGTGGATTTGTAAAAACTAGATTTTTAGATGATTTAGCAAGTGCATTTTTACTTCTTGAATTATTAAAAGAAATTAAAGAGAATAATATTGTTCCAGAAAACACACTTCTATTTGCTTTTACAACATACGAAGAAGTTGGACACGGATGTTCACACTTACCTGATGTTGATGAAATGCTAGTAGTTGATATGGGATGTATTGGTAAGGATTTGACTTGTACAGAAGAAATGGTTTCTATTTGTGCAAAAGATGGATCTGGTCCATATGACTATATGATGACATCAAAATTAATTAATTTAGCTAAAGAAAACAACATTAACTATGCTGTTGATGTATATCCATTCTATTCATCAGATGGTTCTGCAGCTCTACGTGGTGGAAATGATATCAAATGTGCATTAATTGGTTCTGGTATTCATGCATCTCATGGTATGGAAAGAACTCATATAAATGGTTTAAATAATACTTATAAATTAATTAAATTATATATCAATTTATAAAATGAAAACACTAGATTTAAAATTTTAAATCTAGTGTTTTTTTATTCTACACATACATAGTTTTTAATAACTTTTGTCTCTTCAAAAAATTCTATATACAAATCATAACAACCTTTTTCTTTTATTAAATCATATTCAAAATCCCATATTCTTTCAATTGAATCATTTTTCTTGAATATCATTTTTCTAAAATCTTTTGTTACTGGAATATCATTAGGTCTAATAATATTACTACCTTTTTTTAAATAAATTGTAGCTCCAACAATTGTTGAACTTCCTTCATAGTTAAAATCATTTCCAGAAATATTTGTTGTTTTTACATATATAGAAAATGGTTCATTTAATTTAACTTCTATATCATTTACAATCTTTGTTTCAAATTTAAACATTTTATCTTTATCCTTACATGATGTTATTGTAGTTATAGTTATTGTCATAATTAATATTATTAAAAGTTTATATATTTTATTCATGTTTTACCCTTTAATTATATACAATGAATTTATATGAAATAACTTTTAACTCATTTCCATCATTATCATAAATCGTAAACAGTAATTGGTAATTTCCATTTTCCATTAATTCACTAAATTTTAGATTTAATGTAGTAATTCCTGTTATTGTAAATTGTCCGCTTGTTTGTGTTGTACTTCCATTTACTGCTTCTAATAGTGTTGAATCAGTTGTATAACCTTCACCAATTTTCTTTTGAAGTTCAATTGTTACTTTTCCATTAACATTTAAAGTATTATATTTTACTTGAACTGTATTTTTTAAATCTTCTTTAGATAACCATCTATTTGACATAGATTCTACTTCAAATGAAGGGTGTGTGTTTGATGTTAAATTAATATCTATTTCTTTTAATGTTTCACCAAGATGAGGTCTTTCAGCATTCGCTGTTGCGCTTGCAATTAATTTGATATTTAACATACAAGTTTTTTCATAATACTCAATTGTTTGACAATAGTAATTAAACTTTAAGTTATATGTTCCTGCAGTTTGTGCATCACCTAATGGTATTAAGAATTCATTGTTTGAATTTAAATAATATGTTTCACTATTGTATTCAATATATGAATTAATAATTGGTAATGTTGAACTTGGAGATATGCTTAATGCTAATTTTCTATCATTATATTTTGAATCTGAATAATCAATATCTGATATAGTGTATTCAATTTCAATTTCATCACCAATTTGTTGATTACTTGAATATTCTAAATCATATTCTCTAACTTTCTTTGTTGTAAATTTTAAACCATTAGGACTCATTTCATC
>JAZKYN010000137.1:0-7221 GCA_045612145.1 Bacilli bacterium | reverse complement strand
TTATTGAAAGAACACTTCCACCAACACCAATGCCTAAATTAACAGCATTTGAAGAAACCCAGTTTGTAAACAAGTCTTGGCTCCATCCAAGTGTTGGAAGTTTTCCACCCATAACACTATATTCATTGTTATGTAATCCAGTTTCATAGCTTGTAGGTGTAAGTTTATAGTTTCCACCAATGGTTGGTACTAAAGCAAGTGAAAATTCAGCTTTTGTAGTTGTCCAATGTTCCCATTTTAAAATTGTACTTTGTCCATTGTTATTACTAACTAAACAATACATATATGGAAAAGTTTTTAATTTATTATTTTTTGGTGAATATCCATTTAAAGATGTAGGTTTAGTGTATTCATATGCAATATTTATTGGTCCAGCTTGATTTCCTAAATGTTCATATGTTGTTGAAGTGCTAGTTGTTGCTAGTTGTGGAATTGTATAAACAGCATATATATTTCCATCAGCATCATTTTGTCTATATTGTTCTAGTACATTTTCAAAATTTGTTACATTAGCACAATAATATGCATCACCAGGATATACTACACCACCCATATTTGTACTTACCCTTCTTACACTTGGATTTGATGAAGTTGATGCACAAATAATATATCCAATATCATCAAGATCATCTATATATTCATAACCATTAGAGTAATATTCACCAGTTTCAACATTTTCTGGAATAGTATGACTTCCAATTGTATCATCATTTACATGTTCTCTTTCAATGAAAGTATTTTTCCAAACAATATCAAATTGCCATGTTTGAAAATAATCAGTTTCAATTGATATTTCACAGCATCCATCATTTATATATTTTATATTTGTTATATAAGCATAGAACCATTTACTTTCATAGTGAGTATTTTGATACATAACATAGTTGTATGTAATTAAATCTTCATATGTTAATTGACTAGTTCCAGAAGCTGTTGTACTAACTCTTATTACACCATCTTTTCTTATATATGATAAGTTATTATCATATAAATATGGAAGTGATTGAAAGTAAGTAGTTTGTGCACTAACACTAGCAAATGTAATTTGATTTAAATTATCAAGCTTTAATGGACATCTTAATAATCGAATGCTTGAATCTGGTGTTACAGCTAAACTTGACATATTTTATTTTCCTTTCTATTCAAAAAGAGAAGGGATTCTTATTTCCCTTCCCTTAAGGAATCTTTTATTTATTATTCACTTGCTTTAACAGTTACTTTAATTGTAGCACTTGCAGTTCCATTTGATGCTGTAATAGTTACATAAGCTGGAACATCACTTAAACCAGTAGTTGCAACTTCACCTTCAACTTTAACATGTCTATTATCAACTTTTGTTATAGTTGCATATGTATCTTCACCAGCACCTAAACTAAATGTAATAGTGTCAGTTGAATTAAATGGTGTAGTAGTTATTTGTAGAATTTTTTCAGCATCTACATCAACACTTGTAGAAGCACCATCATTGAATACCATTGAAGATGTTGCAATTTCTGGAATAGAACCAACTATCATTAAAGCATTTGCAAATAAGCTATAATTAAATGATTTGATAACATTTAAATATGATTGCCATGATCTATTATTTGCATTGTAGAACTCATCCATGAACATGTCTTTATCACGAATCTTGAACCATCTTCTATCACAAATAAATGCATAAATAGTTGATCCATCAGTTATTACATTTCCTTCATTGTCTTTTATAGAAAAATCTGGAACATAATGAACACGACCCATTAGATCAGTTTTTTCTAGATTAAATGCACTAGCTAGAACATTTACATCTAAAACGCTAGCAAACTTATTATTAATAAATACGTGTATATCTCTTGGATTAGACCATGAAACAATACTTCTTCCATAACCTCCAACTTTTCCCCATGCATTATATGATGTTGAAGGTGATTGGAAATCTAAATAAGCTTGTCTTAATCTAACAACTAGATTTTTCATTTCAGTATCAGTTGGTGCAGATGGTGTTGAAATTGTAAATGTTTCCATTTGAACAGCATTATTGCTGTATGCATTAGTGATTAACTTTCTTGTATAGTTATAATCATCAATGTATGCACCATTGTATAAACTTTGAGATATTCCCATTAAGAAATTTTCAAAATCTCCCCAACTTGTAAATGCTTTTTCAAGTTCCTTTCTAATAATTGTTACTGGATATTGAACATCAAAATTGATCTCAGTATACTCAGTTTTCACATCGCTTTCATAACGAGCTAAAAGCCCTGCAAAGTCATCAATATTATAAACTCTTCCTCTAGCTGGATTTATGTATATGTCTTGCCCAATAGCCCCAAGAGGAAGCTCATCATTTGCAAGTTCACGAAGTGGATTTTCAAAATAATCTATTTGGAATTTAGTGTAAGCTATTCTATTAACTAAACTTTGAATAAACTTATTTCTTAAATCACTTGGAAGTGCTAGCAAACTTTGACCATATACTTGAGATGAAGTATAGTGTTCTACTAGTGGAATTTGTTCTTGATATACTTTGTTGTCAGCAACTAAAGTTTCTCTTATTTGGTTTAGTGCTGTTTGTAATCCTTCACTTGGATTCATTTTCATCCTTCCTTTCTTCTGGTGTTATAAACACCATCCAGAATACTTACAAGCCCAATTAAATATTCTGGATGCTGTCTATAATGACAGCATTTGCCTTTTATAAAACATAAAGCACTCTATATTGAAAAGAGAAATTATCTTCTCTTTCCACCCTTACCTTTACAAGCCATAATTATATTACCTCTTAAACCTTCCATTTTCAAATATTGTTCTATAATCAAAAATCTTTGGTGATTCTTCTTTTTCTATAAAATCATCTTCATCAGCTTTACCCATCGGAATCTTACCAAGTAAGTTTGCATTTGCTGAAACAAGTAAATCTTTATCTTCTTTTAATCTTGTAATTTCACTTTCTTTATTCTTAATATTGTCATTTAAAGTTTTATCATGAATAAGTAAGTTTGCAAGATCATCAGCTATCTTTCCAGATTCTTCATCACCAAGTTTTGTTTTAATTGAATTTGTAATTTCCTCTATATTCATTTTAATAAATTCCTTCTCTTTCTAAAATAGATATACCATGGAAAATTTTCACCAAAAGTTATTGGTGGTCCTGGTGGAACAATTGGACCAGTATATGTTTGCCAATCATGACCAAACCCAGCTTTTATTGATGTATCATTTACATATACAGCATCCCAGTAGTGTATTCTATTAGTTAAGTCTTGATGATTCTGTGGTGGTCTTGTAGTATAACTATGTTGAACATCTTGCCAGTGTCCCTCTGCCATACAAGTGTGAGTATGATCTCCAGTAACATTTCCATAAGTTCCAGTATGTGCAATAATACTTCCTTGGGTAAATTGTTGATTCAAGGTGTTTGCAACTGGATTATTATCATGTCCAAATTTAAAGTGAATATATCTTAATCCACCTGGTGTATGAACCATATTAACACTTTCAAATACTCTATCATTTCCAGAAGCATAACTATTTTCTTTATAAACTAGTTTACAAGTACATGGTGCATATATAGGTGCATGATATACTCTTTCATCTTCTGTAGAATCCCAACCTATAAAGTCAAGATTATATGTTCCAACGTGTGAAAGATTTCCACCTTCATCTTGTGTCATATATAAGCATGATAAAGGAAATAAAGCAACTTCATAACCATCATTTGCAATTAATCTTTGTCCTGCTTGCATATCTTCACCATCCTATATATTTAAACCATATTCTTTTAATTTTTGTAAAGTAATCTTTCCAATACATCCATCTATTTCAAGATCATTATTCTTTTGAAATAATTTCACCCATGCTTCAAGATTATTTCCAAAATAATCACCCAGCATTTTTTCTATACTTACATTTATTTTCTTTTCATAACCCATAAAGTTTGTAGCTAGAAAAGAACTTATAATTAAAATACTACTTCCAGAATCACCTTTCTTGAAGTAACCCCTTACTGGAAGAACGATCTTTTCATTAGTAGTATATATTATATAATTCATTATGGTGTAGGTGTAGGTGTAGGTGTAGGTGTAGGTGTTGGTGTTGGATTAATCAATAATTCTCTTATTCTTGCATCTTTGTCATTTATATCATCCATACATTCAAGCTTTTCAACTATTACTTCAAGACCAGTTGGAATGCTTGAAAGTGAATCAAAATATGTTACTAATGCTTTAATATCTTCATTTGTTATCATTCTTTTATTTCTCCTTCTTTTACTTCATTTGTAAAATCTTCAAGAAGCTTCTTTATAAGCTTTTGAAGTTTAACTGGAAGTGGAATCTTGCATCTCATCATGTTCTTAAATATAGAAAGTATTTCAAACAAACTATATAAAATTGCAAATAAAGATGAAGTTCCAAAACTTCCAATATTTAAATAATTTCTCAATTCTTCTGGTATAAAAGAAAGCAAGTTTATTTCAACAACTTCATCAATAATGACACATCCTGCTATTGAAAAGATCATTCCAATTTTTCTTATAATTCCATCTATTCCAATAGTTGAATTTGTCTTATGTTGCTTTATGCTTCCTAAAATACCAAATATAACATCTAAAACAATAAATATAACAAGAACTTGAATAAGTTTGTTATTTACAAGAATTTCAAACATATTATTCACCAATTATATTATACCATATTTTAGATATTTTTAATAGCATTTATAAGCTTTTTGTCAGCTTTTATAGTAAATTCTTCATTGACTAAATTAATACCACCTTTAACGTGTTTAAATCTCAATTTGCCATCAACTTTCATTCCAACTTTGAAGTCATTCCAAGTTACTTGATCATAACATCTTTGGGGCATTCCAGCACATGTAATTTTCATTTCCCATTCATTTTTCTTTTCATTAAATATTTCTTCCAGATAAGTTTTTTGTCTTATGAATCTTGCTTTCCTAAAATGTGATTCATGCTTCCATGCACCAAGCTTAACATCATCTATTTCACAAAATTTCTTTAAATCTTCAATAGGTAGTAATGTATGAATAGAATCAGTATCACTATAACAATATAAATCTTCACCATAAACTTTTGAACTATAATCCTTTATAGCTTGACTAGTTCTTATTGTTTTTTCTCTTGCGTATGCTGTGATAAAACATCCCATTGGAAGATATACACCATCTTTTCTTTCTGGTTGTGTAATATAATATTTTACTATATCTTCTTCTAAATATGGAATCTTTGAACGAACATCAAGACCAGTTGCAAATTTTCCATAAAGTGAGTTAAGACAAATTTTTGCAACTTGCCTCATTCCTTTATTTCCAGAAATGGTTGCTTCATTTTTTATTGTAATCCATTTATCTATATATTGTGTAAACAAACCATGCATAGCTTTAAACTTCCATCCAGATATATACTCAAGTTCATAAACATTATATTGTTCTAAAAATAATTCCAAATCAACATTTGTAAGAGTAAGTGCAACAATATCACCATTTGAACTTGTAAGATACTCATTATCTAAAAATTGCCTATGCTTTATTTGTATTGTTGGAATCTTTCCTTCTTTAAGTTCAAAAGAACAAAGTATTCTTTGAATATATAAAGGGTATATTCTATCCTCTTGATATTTTCCTTTAAAAAAGAATGGTTCACCAAATGGAAGTAAATTATTATACATCACCGGACAGAAGGATAAAGTGAGTTGACATCCAACACTTCACCTTCACCAACATCACATCCTTCATAATGTGGATTTAAATATGTAAAACCACCTTTATAAGCTTGCCTTAAGTCTTTATCACATTCATAAGTTAATTTAAAAAATAACTTTTCAAATTTCTTTTGTGTCATTATTCTTTTATAATCAAAAAGTGCGTTTGCCCCTGCTGTCATCTTTTCAAGTCCCATATCAAAAAGAAACTCTAATCCTTTAGCTACTATAACAACATCATTTTTTATATAAGCTTTTTCTTCTTCTGTTAAGATATGCCCTTTTTCTCTAGGTACATTATAATCAATTTCAAGTTTTGATTCTTCTAGATTAAAAGTCTTTGCAATTGCACTTACACTTTGATTGATTATTTTAAGAGAATCAAGGAAAGTAACCTTCTTTACTTTCTTTTTATTAACTCTAAAATAAACTTCTATTTCATAAAACAAACCCATATCACTTATAAGTGTAGTAAAAGAATTATTTTTCTTTTCTTTTCTATCTACATGAACAAACCCATTCTTCAAAAGATAATAGATAATAAATTCACCATCAAATTTTAAGTTATGAAAAAAGATTTTTGGATTTTCTTCTTTTTTAATTGCTTCTATAAATGATTCAATTGTATTTCCAATTTTTAAATTTTCAGTGTTTCCTATTTCACATAAAGCCCATGCCCATACAAATGATTCATCTTCAAGCCATGTTGCTGTTTCAAAATCAGCTGTAAATTTTTTCAATCTACTTCAATATTCAAATTAAGATCATTTGCAAGTGCACTATTAAAAGCTTGTTCATTACTATCAAAGTTTGAATATATTAGTGAACCATCATCTTCTTTATACCATAAGAATATGTCCATTAATATATTGGATTTTTTAACATAGTCATAAAACTTGTTTGGATTCCTTATTTGTCTTAATTTCTTTTTTAAAAGACCAGCATTTTTATAATTTGAAATATCTCCAAGTGCAGTATAAAAGTTGTCCATAAATAGTTTATTTTTTGCAAGTGTCAAATCACTTCTTCCTTGATATAACAAAGTTCTTTGATTTGCTTCAAATTTTTCTTTACTTTTAAATACACCTTGTAATCTATTAATTGTATTTTGAATTTCTTCAAGTCTTTCTTCACCCATATATAAATTTCCAGTTCCAAACTTTCCTTCATATATTCTTCTTTTTTCTTCTTCTAAATTTTCAAGTGCATAATCTCTTCTTCTTAATGCTTCATTATATCTCCAAATAGAAACTCTTTCACCACTTTCAAGTTCTTGTGTTTCTGTAAGTGTTCTTTGATTTGCACTATTAAGTGAATCAATTATTTCATCTAGTTCTTGTCTTGAAGCAATATGATCTCTTATAAAATCATATTTTACTTTTTTAGGAAGTTTTACATCTGCATCTTTAATTGCACTAACTTCACGATTAAATCTATTTATAGCACGAGTTAATCTTTCACTATCTTGTCTTTTCCATCTAATTAAAGAATCCATCTTTCATCACCTTCTTATATCTATAAT
>JAZKYN010000136.1:0-63871 GCA_045612145.1 Bacilli bacterium | reverse complement strand
TTGAAAATGTTTTTAAAAATGAATTAATAGAAATAAATATAAGATGTAGTAAATATAAAGAAGCATGCAATCTAATGTTATCTAAATTCAATTAAACCTATTTGTAGTATTTTTCTTTAAAAAATATGCATTTTATGGTATAATAATTAATGAGGTTATAAATATGAACAAATACTTAGAAAACTTAAATAGAAAACAACAAATAAAAGATGTAACGTATCTAGAAGAATATGCAGAAATCAATGATGTTCCTATTATTGAATATGACTCATTAATGGTTATATGTGCTTTAATTAATACAAATAAAGTTAGAAAAATATTAGAAATTGGAACAGCTATCGCATATTCAAGCATTAATATGGCATTACTTGATAAAAAAATTATTGTTGATACTATCGAAAGAAATGAAGAAATATATCAACTTGCAATAAAGAACATAAAAGACTTTGGTCTTGAAGAGCAAATTAATGTTCATTTCTCTGATGCGTTAGAAATAGATATGAATAGATTAGAGAAAGAATATGATCTGATTTTTATTGATGCAGCAAAAGCTCAATCGGAAAAGTTCTTTAATAAATTTGAACCACTTCTAAAAAAAGATGGAATAATTGTTACTGATAATTTATTATTCCATGGTTGTGTTGAAAATAGCGAAGGACAAAGCAAAAATGTTAAAAACATGGTTAAGAAAATTGATGCATATAATAATTTCTTAACTAATCATGAAAGTTTCAAAACTGTTTTTATTGATACTGGTGATGGGCTTGCCATTACAACAAGGAGAAATTAAAATGAAATTTATTTTTGAACCTGTTACTTTTTCACAAGCAAAACAGTTTTTAAACTGTAGAAGAAAAACAGATATTTTAGTTGGCACTAATTATTTAACATCAGGTGACTCTTTAAAATTAACAATTGATGAATTAAATGAATTATTAATGTATAAAGATACTATTAAAGTGTCATTAAAAGTTAATAGATTATTTCATGAAGATGAAATTGAAAAGTTAATTGAAACATTAAAACAAATTAAACTTGAAAAAGTTAAATTTGTTTTATATTCTGATTTAGGTTTGCTTGATGTATTTGAAGAATTAAATATTTCAAATAAAGCCGTATATGATGCTTATACTTATACAACTAATAAAATGGATGTATTAGAATATTCAAAATATAATGAATATGTAGTTGTTTCAAATCAAATATCTGTTGATGAATTAAAAGACTTAACTAATCAAATTAATAAAAATGTAATTATTTATGGATTTGGTAAATCAGTTGTTTTTTATTCAAAAAGACCACTTTTAACAAACTATTTTAAATATAGAGATTTAGGACTTAATCCATTTGATAAAGATTATAATTTGAAAGAAGAATTTAGAGAAGAATTGTATCATATTTATGAAGATATTCATGGTGCATATGTTTACGAAAGTAAACACTATTATTTAATGAGTGAATTGAAAGAATTAAATAATGTTGATTATGTAATTATAAATAGTGCAACGCTTAATGCGACAACATATAAAAAAGTAGTTGATTCATACTTAAATATGAACGAAGTTGATTTAGTAAATACAAATATATTATTATATAAAGGTATTATGGAATCTAAATCAGTTTTATTAAAAAGCGAGGTGACTAATAATGAATAAAATCGAATTATTAGCTCCTGCAGGAAATTTAGAAAAAGCAAAAATTGCATTGTTATATGGCGCTGATGCTGTATATGTTGGTGGTAAAAAATTTAGTTTAAGAGCAAGAGCATCAAACTTTGATGTGTGCGATATTAAAGAATTATGTGATTTTGCTCATGGACTTAATAAAAAAGTTTATATAACTATGAATATTATTCCGCATGATGAAGATTTAGATTATCTTGAAGAATATTTAAAAGACTTAGAAAATGCAAAAGTTGATGCAATTATTACATCAAGTATTCATATTATGGAAACTGCAAAAAGGGTTGCACCTAGCATTGAAAGACATGTTTCTACTCAAACATCAATTACAAATAGTAGAACAATAAAGTTTTATGAAAAACTTGGTTGTACAAGAGTTGTTCTTGCAAGAGAAGTTACTCTTAACGAAATGAAAAAGATTAAAGACAATTCAAATCTTGAACTTGAAGTATTTATTCATGGTGGAATGTGCTCAAGCTATTCAGGAAGATGTGTTTTAAGTAATCATATGACTAAACGTGATGCTAACCGTGGAGGTTGTGCTCATTCATGTAGATGGAATTATGTATTATATAAAGGTTCAAAACGAGTTCCACCGAAAAATCTTTATTTTAATATGGGTTCTAAAGATTTAATGGCTATTCGTGAGATTCCTCAAATGATTGATATGAATATTGCTTCACTTAAAATTGAAGGAAGAATGAAATCAACATATTATCTTGCAACTGTTGTAAGATGCTATAGAAAATTAATTGATAAATACTATGAGTGTAAAGAACTTACAGAACAAGATTATTTAGAATATACAGAAGAAATCAATAAAGCAGAAAACCGTCTTACAAGTACTGGTTTTTTAAATGGCATGGTTACAATTAATGAACAATTATATGATACTAGAGAAGAACATCCTACAAAAGAATATATTGGTTATGTATTAGATTATAATAAGGATACTAAAACTGCATTAATTGAACAAAGAAACTATTTTGAAGTAGGAGACAGCGTTGAATTCTTTGGACCTAATCTTGAAAATGCTAGAACAAAAATTAATAATATAGTAGACTTTGAAACAAAAGAAGAACTTACTGTTGCAAGACATCCATTACAAAAACTTCTAATTAATATTGATGTTGATATAAAACAACATGATATGATGAGAAAAGTAAAATAGGTAAATACTTGCAAAAAACATATAAAATATGGTATAATAATACCCGAGAAAAAAGAAAGGTGGGTCAATTATGGCACAACAAAAAATATATTTAACAAAAGAAGGTTATGAAGAACAGCTTAAGAAATATACCGAATTAAAAGAAGCTGAAAGAAAAAATATCGTCGCTTTACAAGATGCAAGATCACAAGGTGACTTATCAGAAAATGCTGACTATGATGCGGCTAGAAATCAACAAGCTATTATTGCTGCAGCTTTAAAAGAAACTGAAAATATTTTAAATAACTATGTTTTAATTCAAGAAGATGAAAAAACAAACTTAGGTAAATTTATTACAGTTAAATTCTTAGATGAAGAAGGAGCAGAAGAAGAAACTTATCAACTTGTTGGTACAGTTCAAGCAAACCCTTTAGAACAAAAAATTTCAGATGAATCTCCTCTTGGTAAAGTTATTTTACACGCTAAAAAAGGTGATAAAGTTCTTGTTAACACTGAAGATGGTGAAAAATTTGAAGTTGAAATCATCAACATTTCTGATGATGCTAAAAAAGCAAAAGCTAAGAAAAAATAATGAACACGTACGGAATAATTGTTGCAATGGAAAAAGAAATTGTACATTTTAAAGAAGTCTTTAATTGTACAAAAGAACATAAAATTTGTAACATTACATTTTATGAAGGAATTTATTTAGATAATAAAGTTGTGTTTACCAAAGCTGGAATTGGCAAAGTAAATGCCGCTGTTGCAACAACTTTACTTATTGAACATTTCAATCCTTGTTTAATAATTAATACGGGAATTGCTGGTGGATATAGTAAAGAGTTAAATCCACTTGATATTGTTGTTGCTGATAAAGTTTTCTATTCAGATGTTGATATGACAAGTCCTATTGCAGGTGCATATAAATATGGACAAATCGAAGGTTTACCTCATGGGTTTGAATCTAGTTATAATTTATTAAATAATATTGATGACTGTAAAATTGGAAGTATTTTAACTGGTGATCAATTTGTTGATAATTATGAAAAATGTGATACACTTGTAAAGAAATATTTCAACGATGAAAATGTATTAGCATTTGATATGGAGTCTGGTTCTATCGCTCAAATTTGTACACTAAATGATGTAAAATTTATTATTATGCGTGCAATATCAGACATCATTGGTTCAACTAATAAATTCGATTATTTATCTTTTTCAACAAAAGCAGTAGAAAAAGTTTCAAAAAAAGTATTAGAAATGATAAAATAGCTTATTGAATTATCAATAAGCTATTTTTATTTTTTATAATTTAATTAGATCTAATATTACTTCTCTAGCAATTAATATTCCAGCAACGCTTGGTACAAAAGCAATGCTGCCAGGAATTTGATGTTTATGTGGATTTTCTTTTAGAAGTTCTAATTCAATCGGATGATTTGTAATATCAATTGGTTCTTCAGTAGAATATAATACTTTAACATTTTTAATGTTTCTTTTTCTTAATTCGTATCTCATTACTTTCGCAAGAGGACATACTGTTGTTTTTGAAATATCAGTAATTTGGAACTTTAATGGATCTAACTTATTTCCTGTTCCCATAGAAGAAATGATAGGAATATTAAATTCTTTTGCTTTTTCAATCAGTAATATTTTTGATGAAATTGTATCAATTGCATCAACAATATAATCAAATTCACGATAATTAAAATCGTTAATATTGTCTTTTGTAACAAAAGTATTATATGTTTGAACATTAATATTTGGATTAATATCAAGCAATCTATCTTTTGCAACATCAACTTTATATTTATCAATAGTAGATGTTGTTGCAATTATTTGTCTATTGATATTACTGATAGAAACGGTATCGTTATCGATAATTACGAAGTTTTCTATACCGGTTCTTGCTAAAGTCTCTAAAGTAAAACTTCCTACTCCACCTATTCCAAATATTGCTACTTTTTTATTTTTTAATGTATTAATACTATTTTCTGGTAGTACTAACATGCTTCTAGAAAAACGTTCCATAAACACACCTCATAGTTATTATACATAAAAAACTTAAAAAATTCAATTGTTTTATTTATTATTCATCTTTTAAATATAAATACATTTTTGTAAGAGCACGTTTTTCAATTCTAGAAACATAACTTCTACTGATTTTTAAACTGTCTGCAACATCTTGCTGAGTTTCTACTTCCCTATTGTTTAATCCATATCTTCTTGTAATTATTTCATATTCTCTTTTGTTTAAGACTTTTAAAGCATCGTACAGTTTATTTGTTTGCTCTTCTTTAATTATAGAGTCGCTTATAGAAGGAGATGGATCTTCAATAATATCACATAAACTTATTTCATTTCCTTCTTTGTCTTCGCCAATAGGGCTATAAAGTGAAATTGTATCTTTTCTTTTTTTATTGCTTCTAATATGCATTAAGATTTCGTTTTCAATACATCTTGCAGCATAAGTAGAAAGTTTGTTTGCCGCATCAAAATTAAATGTGTCAACTGCTTTTATTAAACCAAATGTACCTATTGATAATAAATCATCTTTATCAAGTTTTGTCGATTCGTATTTTTTAACAATATGAGCAACTAATCTTAAATTGTGTTCAATTAATGTGTTTCTTGCTTCAAAGTCTTTGTTCTTCCATAACTCTAAATATTTTTGTTCTTCTTCACTAGATAATACATCGGGAAAATTTTGAGAATTGATAGCTCCAAGAAGAGGAAGAATTAAAAAAGTAAAAAGTTCTATAAAAATACCTCCAAATAAAATTAATTCATATACTTAATTATAGACAAAATTTTAAAAATTTAGTATAATTATAATGGAATAGGATGTGGTTTTTTGAAAAAATATTTACCAACATATGTATATGAATCAATCTATAACATTGACTTTAATGCATTATATGCAAATGGAAAAAGAGTTATACTATTTGATTTAGATAATACAATAGCAACATATAGTGAATTAGAACCAACTAATAAACATATTGAATTTAGAAATATGTTATATAGTATTGGTTTTAATGTATATATTGTTTCTAATAATAAAGGTACAAGAATTTCAAAATTTACTGAAAAGTTTATAATTGATGGATTTTTATTAAAAGCATGTAAACCATTTCCTAATAAAACTTTAGAGTTTTTAGAAAAACATAATATTAAAAAAGAAGAAGTTATATTTGTGGGAGATCAAATATTAACAGATATCTTATGTGCAAATAGAGTTGGAATTGAATCAATTCTTGTAAAAACTATTGATAAAAGTAGCCAAAAATGGTATACGAATATTAATAGATTAAGAGAAAAATATATAGTAAAAAAACTTGTTAAAAAACAATTACCTAATGCAAATGAAGTATTAGAACTTATAAAAAAATGAGGTATTAAATATGAGTAGATGTATCGGTTGTGGAATTAAAATACAATCAAATGATCAAAATAAACCAGGATATTTACCAGAAGTAGCTTTAATTGAAAGAGGCGAAAATGTATATTGTAAAAGATGTTATGCAATTAGACATCATAATTTAAAATATGTTCCTGAGAATAATTTAGCAGATTATTATGATAAAATAAAAGTAATAAAAGATGAAGAAGCACTTGTTTTATTAATAATTGATGTAATGGATTTAATCGGTGGTTTTATTCCTGATTTAGATAAATACATTGGTAAAAACAAAGTATTCATTGTTGTTAATAAAATAGATGTCATGCCTAAGAAAATGAAACTTCATAATTTAGAAATGTTTGTAAGAAGACTTGCGAAAAAATCTAAATTAGAAGTAGAATCAATTTTATTTGGTAGTGCTAATAATCCTGAATTTGTTAAAAAGATTATTGCAAAAATTACAAAACTTAAATATCCACCAAAAAACAAATATTCAAAGAAACCTGTTAAAGAACGCTTTGGAAATTGTTATGTTGTAGGACATGCAAGTGTTGGTAAATCAACATTAATGAATCAAATTGGTAAACTATATTTAAATCATCAAACTGATGTAATTACAACAAGTAGTCAGTTCCAAACAACTTTAGATTTTATTAAATGGCCACTTGACCAAAAAAATTATATCATTGATACTCCAGGGATTATTAATCCTAAAAATTATGGTGCTTATTTAGAAAATGAATCTGTTAAAATTCTAACAGTTAAAAAATATATTAAACCAAGAACGTTCCAATTAAATCCAGATCAAACTATCTTTTTAGGTGGACTTGCTTCAATAGATTTTTATGGTGAAAATAAAATTAATGCTAGTTTCTTTGTCTCAAATGAATTATATTTACATAGAACAAAAACAATTCAAAAAGAACATATTAAAACTACTCAATACATGAAAATGTTAACTCCTCCGCTTACAATAGAAGAAGCAGAAAGATTAAATGAAGAAAAAACAATTAAATTTGAAATCAATAAAAGTTGTAATTTGTTTATTTCAGGTATTGGATTTGTTCATCTTGTAACTGAAGGTGCATTTGTTGATGTAACTGTCCCTAAAATGATTCAAGTTGAAGTAATGGACGATGAGGCTTCTTGTGAATAAAAAAATTTTAATCGAAAAGGTTTTAGAAGAGTTTACAGTTAATGGTGAAATTCATAAAAGATATGTTCATACATTAGGCGTAATTGAAATGGCGCTTACTCTTAATAAAAAGTTAAACTTAAATTTAGATGAAAATAAAGTATTTATTTCTGCAGCATTACATGATGTTGCAAAACTTATGCCAAAAGAAGAAATGGAAGAAATTTTAAAAACTGAATTTTCAAATTTATATCCAGAATTAAAAGATTATCCAACTGTTTGGCATAGTTTTGTTGGCTCATATGTTGCAAAAACTAAATTTGAAATATTAGATGATGATATATTGAATGCAATAAAATATCATACTACTGGAAAAGTAGATATGACGAATCTTGAAAAGTTAATTTTTGTAAGTGACTATGTTGAAAAAGTAACAAGAACACGCGAATCAATGATTATCGCAAGAGAACTTGCTTATAAGAATTTAGATGATGCTCTTGTTAAAACATTATCGGATACTATTGAATATTTAAATAAAGAAGACAAAAGTATATATGTTAAAACTTTTGAAACATATGAATATTATTTAGAAAAAGGAAAAAATAATGTATAATAAAGTAATTGAGATTTTAAATAAGGCTGTTGTTAAAAATATTAAAGTTTATGATATGAAAAATTTGACACCATTTTATGATTATAGTATTATATGTAGTGTAAATACTGGACGACAAGGGAATGCGGCAGTAAACTACTTAAAAAAAGAAGCAGAAACTATTGGGCTTACAGTAAGGGGTTTTTCAACAGGAACTGATTCTTTATGGTATTTAATCGACTTAAATGATGTAGTTGTTCATTTATTTGTTGGTGAAGAAAGATATCGTTATAACTTAGATGGAATGTATGGAGATAATCCAATACTTTTTATCGAATAAAAAAATTGTCTAATTATGTAGCTACTTTCATATAATAAGAAGAAAGTGGTTGATAATATGAAACTGTCAGAAATTTCATCAAAAGATGTAATTGATGATGAAGATGGCACTCGCCTTGGGAAGATTGCGGATGCCGAGATTGATGTTGCTACAGGTAAAATATTAAATGTAAATATTTATCGTAGTTTTAAATTTTTAAATTGGTTTAACAATAAAGACGTCATTCAAATTCCTTGGAATAATATTATTAAAATTGGTAATGATGTCATTATAGTTGAAAATAGGCAAAAAAGAAAAGAAGACATATAATAAGAAAGAGGTTTAAGAAATATGAATTATGTACCAAGTCTTGAAAAATCATTTAGACCAATGATTGTTGAATTAAGAAAATTCAAAGAAAAAGCTACTGTTCCATTTGCTATTTGTGTAGAAAGACAAAATGGATATCGTTATCGTTATGAATTAAATGTTCTTCCTGGTGATAACGAAGAAAACTATGAAATGATCGAAAGAGTAATTAAGAGTATTCTTTGGGTTGTTGGTGGGTTCAAAATTTATTTAGGTGGAAATGATTACATCTGTAAAAAAATGCAAGAAGTATTCTCATTAGGTGGAAAAAGAGATTTTGACGTTGACTTCATGCAAAAAGTTTATGATCAAAAATTTGAAGTTGTTCCTTGCACATTAGAAGAAGTTCCTGCAAGTATTGAAGCATCTTTACCAGCTGGTGGTAATCTTGATGGTTGTAGAATCGGTTTCGATGCTGGTGGATCAGATAGAAAAGTAAGTGCTGTTGTTAATGGTGAAGTTATTTTCTCTAAAGAAGTTGTATGGTTCCCTAAAACAAATGAAGATCCAAAATATCATTATGAAGGAATTTTAGATAGCTTTAGACTAGCTGCATCAAAAATGCCTAGAGTTGATGCAATTGGTGTTTCAAGTGCTGGTATCTATATTGATAATGAAGTTCGTGTAGCATCATTATTCATTAAAGTTCCTCAAGATAAATTTGATGCAGAAGTACGTGATATGTACATTCGTGCTGCAAAAGAATATGGTGATGTACCTCTAACTGTTGCTAATGATGGTGACGTTACTGCTTTAGCTGGTTCTATTAGCTTAAAGAGTGGTAAAGTTTTAGGTATCGCTATGGGTACTAGTGAAGCTGTAGGTTACGTTAATAAAGATGGTAATTTAAATGGTTGGTTAAGTGAACTTGCATTCGTACCAGTTGACTACAATCAAGGTGCAATGGTTGATGAATGGAGTGGAGACTACGGATGTGGTGTTAAATACTTCAGCCAAGATGGTGTTATCAAACTTGCTGGTTTTGCTGGAATCGAACTTGATGAAACTTTATCTCCTGCAGAAAAATTAAAAGTTGTTCAAGGATTAATGGCCGAAAATGATCCTCGTGCACAAGAAATTTATGAAAACATTGGTACATATTTAGGTTATAGTATTGCTTGGTATGCTGAATTCTATGATATTAAATACTTATTATTATTAGGACGTGTAACAAGTGGTAAAGGTGGAGACATCATTATTGAAAAAGCTACTGAAGTTTTACATAATGAATTCCCTGAATATAAAGATGTTGAAATCACTATGCCAGATGAATGGACAAGACGTGTTGGTCAATCAATTGCAGCAGCAAGTCTTCCAAAAACTAAATAATGCAAATAGAAGTTTTACAAGATAACTATAATTTTGCAAATACATATTTAGTTTCTAATGGAATAAATGCTATTATAATTGATCCTGCTTGTGATATTAAATATTTAAAAAAATATGTTAAAGATAAAAAAATTCTTGGTGTTTTCCTAACACATGGGCATTTTGATCATTTCAAAAATTTAGATGATACGTTAAAAGAGTTTAATGTAAAATGTTATTTACATAAAAATGCTTATGAAAAAGTTATGAATATTGAGACATCGTATGCTAAGATGTTTGGATGTTTTAAAACACCTGATGTAACAAAAGAAGATTTTATCTTTGTAAATGATGGACAATCTATCACTCTAGAAAATATTAAAGTAAAAACTATATTTACTCCTGGACATACAAATTGTTCAGTTGTTTATATAATTGATGAGCTAATGTTTTCTGGAGATACATTATTTAATATGTCAGTTGGAAGAACTGATCTTGCAACAGGAAATTCAGCTGTTCAAATGAATACACTGAATATGTTGAAGAAAATGAAAATAGATTATAAAATATACCCAGGTCATGAAAATAGCACAACACTATTTAATGAACAAAAATATAATCCTTACATGAAATAAGAAAGAGTAGATAATTCTACTCTTTTTCTTTTGCATTCTAATAGTATAAAAATGTATTTTGATAAAATAAATATTGTCTTAAAATGAAGAAAATGATAAAATTTTAATAAATAAAATTAAATATTGAATAAAGAAAAATTATTGGTAGAAGGTTCTTTATTTAGCACGAGGAAAAGAGGAATAAGATGAGAGAGTTATTTTTAAAGATTTTTGGACATAAACCAGAAAATGATTTTAACAAAATTGAAATGTTTTCTTGGACTCATATATTGTATGTTTTTGTAATATTACTGATAATTGCTGCTGTAGCAATCTTATATTATAAAAAAGTTTTAAAAGATAAAAATAAGATTCTAAATGTTGCAGCTATAATTATAGCGTTGTTGTACTTAGGTGATTTTTTTGTACAACCTCTTTATAATGGTGGAACGTTAGATAATAATGGTAATATGATAATTGATAAATTTCCATTTCATATTTGTACTGTTTTATGCCCGTTAATTTTATTTTCGAGATATACAAAAATAGGAAATAAATTTAAAACTTCTTTTGCGCTACTTGCATGTACAGGTCCGCTTATGTGGCTTATTTATCCAGGAACTGCACTAGATGCAGATCAATCTGCCTTTTCATATGTTGTTTTTCAACTTTTTGCATATCATGGTGCTGTGTTTGGTTATGGATGTTTGTATGTGGTATTGGAAGAAGAAAAACTTTCTATTAAGAAATGCTATAAAGAAGCTTTATGTACTTTATTTGTAGCTTTGTGGGCAACGTTTGGTAATGCGTTATATTCTACAACTAATTCAGGGTATAATTGGTTTTTTTTAAAAGATCCTGTTTTTGGTTTTATTCCTGATTCAATAAATCCGTTTTTGGTTATAGTAATTATATATTTAACAACTGTTGTTGTTTATGGTATTTATTATTTTGTTAAAATGATTTTAAATAAAAATAAAAGCTTAAGATGTGAAGTAGAGTAAAACTCTACTTTTTTTCTTTTTTAAGGTATAAAAAAATATTTTTTGTATAAAATAATAATAAATTAGCACTTTTCTCTTGACAGTGCTAAAATAGTGTGATATAATGTTAGCAGATAAGATAAAAGAGTGCTAAAAGGAGGTATTTGATGTTAAGCGAAAGACAAAGATTAGTGTTAGTTGCTATTGTTGAAGAGTATGTTAAAACTAATGAACCTGTTGGATCTCTTGCTTTATGTAAACGTCCAGAACTTAATTTTTCAAGTGCAACCTTAAGAAATGAAATGGCACTTCTTGAAGAAATGGGGTATTTAGAAAAAACGCATACTTCAAGTGGAAGAGTTCCTTCACAAAGAGGATATAGACTTTATGTTGAAGAAGTAATAATGAGAAAGAATAATGATGAAGTTAATTTTCCTCTAATTGATAAAATATTTGATAGACCATTTATCACTAGAGAAGAAGCAATAACTGAATCTGTTGAACTCGTTACAGAACTTACCAATTATGCAACAATTGCTCTTGGTAAAACTGCATATAATTCAAGAGTAAAAAAACTTGAATTTATTTCTTTAAAAGAAAATTACGCAGTAATATTAATGGTAACTGACCAAGGACATGTTGAAAGTAAAAGGATTATGGTACCTTATGGATTAAGTGTAAGAGAAATTGAAAAAACAATAAATGTTTTAGATAGAGCTTTACATAATTGTTTAGTAAGTGACATTAAAAATCATTTGTTAAATGATATCCAAAATGAGGAAATTAGTGATTATATACAATACCATAGTCAACTGGTTGATGCTTTTATTAATGCATTTACAGAAATGGTATCTGATAAATTTCATATAAGTGGTAAATATAATATATTATCACAACCTGAATTTAAAGATCCAAATAAAGTAAGAGCATTCCTTGAAGCAATTGAAAAACGTGATATATTAAGAATAGTTAAATCTGATAGTATGGGAATCAATATTAAAATTGGACAAGAAAATGAAATGAAAATTATGAGAGATTGTTCTGTTATAACAGTTCCATACGAGACAACAAGTGGAAGCGTTGGTGCAATAACAGTTTTTGGACCAACTAGAATGGAATATGATAAAGTAATTCCACTTCTTGAATATATTGCAAAAAATATGAAAAAAATTGTATAGGTGGAATTTATGGAAAATAATCGTTATCGCGAAGAAGAAAAAGAATTAAATACAAATGTAGAAGAGCCAATCAAAGAAGAAGTTAGGGAAGAATTAGATGAAGCTGTTCAAGAAGAACCTGTAAAAGGTTCTAAAAAATCAAAACAAAGAATTAAAGAACTTGAAGAATTAAACGATGAATTACAAAACAAAATTGTTTATTTACAAGATCAACTTTTAAGAAATCAAGCCGAGCTTGAAAATTTCAAAAAAAGAACTAATGAAGAAAGAATTAAAGAAAGAAAATATGCAATGCAAGATTACTTTAGCGAAGTAATTGATGTAATTGATGTATTTGATAAAGCAGTAAGCGTAAAAACTGAAGATGAAAAACTTCAAAAATTTTTAAAAGGATTTGCAATGGTAAATATGCAAATGAAAAGAACACTTGAAAGTTATGGTGTTACTAAAATTGAAGCATTAAATAAACCATTTGATCCAATGTACCATGAAGCTTTCGAGGTTGTGGAAGCTGAAGGTGTTGAGTCTGATACAGTAGTAGCTGTAATTACAGAAGGTTACATGTATAAAGACAGAATTTTAAGACCAAGTGTCGTTAAAGTAAGTAAATAAAATTTTAATATAAGGGAGATTAAAAATTATGAGTAAAATTATTGGTATTGACTTAGGTACAACAAATTCATGCGTATCTGTTATGGAAGGCGGAGAAGCAAAAGTTATCGTAAATGCGGAAGGGTTAAGAACTACTCCATCTGTAGTTTCTTTCAAAAACGGGGATATTGCTGTTGGTGAATCTGCAAGAAGACAAGCAGCAACTAACTTAGATACTGTATTCTCAGTAAAAAGACATATGGGAACTGATTATAAAGTTCATATTAAATCAACAAATAAAGATTATACACCTCAAGAAATTTCAGCTATGATTCTTCAAAATTTAAAGGCTACAGCTGAAGCTTACTTAGGTGAAAAAGTTTCTGCAGCAGTTATTACTGTTCCTGCATATTTCAATGATGCTGAACGTCAAGCTACTAAAGATGCTGGTAAAATTGCTGGTTTAGAAGTTAAACGTATTATCAATGAACCTACTGCAGCAGCGCTTGCATATGGTATTGATAAAAACCAAGATAAAGAACAAAAAGTATTAGTATATGACCTTGGTGGTGGTACATTTGACGTATCTATTCTTGAACTTGCTGATGGAACATATGAAGTATTAGCTACAAATGGAAATAATCGTTTAGGTGGTGACGACTTCGATAACAGAATCGTTAACTATATGGTGAACGAATTTAAACGTACTAATGGTATTGATTTAAGCACTAACAAAAGTGCAATGTTCAGATTAAAATTAGAAGCTGAAAAAGCTAAAAAAGATTTAAGTGGTATTACAACAACTGATATCAATATTCCATTTATTGCAATGGATACTGATGGAAGTCCAGTTCACTTTGATATGACTTTAACAAGAGCTAAATTTGAAGAATTAATTCGTGATTTAGTTGATTCAACAACTAAATGTGTAAGACAAGCTTTAAAAGATGCTAATCTTTCAACAAGTGATATCGATCAAGTATTATTAGTTGGTGGATCTACTCGTGTTCCTTGTGTACAAGAACTTGTAAGAAGAGAACTTGGTAAAGAACCTAACCGTGGTATTAACCCTGATGAAGTAGTTGCTATGGGTGCTGCTATTCAAGGTGGTGTACTTGCTGGTGATGTTAAAGATGTATTATTACTAGACGTTACTCCTCTTTCACTTGGTATTGAAACATTAGGTGGTGTATCAACTGTATTAATTCCAAGAAACACAACTATCCCAACATCTAAATCACAAGTATTCTCAACTGCTGCAGATAACCAACCTGCTGTAGATATTCATGTATTACAAGGTGAAAGATCAATGGCTGCTGATAACAAAACTTTAGGCCGTTTCCAATTATCAGGAATTCCTCTAGCACCACGTGGTGTACCTCAAATTGAAGTTAAATTTGATATCGATGCTAATGGTATCGTTCATGTTAGTGCTAAAGATTTATCAACAGGTAAAGTTCAAACTATTACAATTAGTGGCGGATCAGGATTATCTGATGCTGAAATTGATAGAATGGTTAAAGAAGCAGAAGAAAATGCTGCAAGTGATAAAGCTAAAAAAGAAGAAGCTGATTTAAGAAATGAAGCTGAACAAATTATTTTTGCTGCAAAAAAATCTGTAGAAGATTTAGGAGCTGAAGTTACTGAAGAAGAAAAAACAGCTGTTGAAAATGCAACAAAAGATTTACAAGAAGCTCTTGCTGGTAATGATTTAGAAGCAATTAAAGCTAAAAAAGAAGCTTTAGAAAAAGCTGCTCAAAGTGTTGCTATTAAAGCATACCAAAAAGCTCAAGAAGCTCAAGCAGCAAAAGACGGTAACCAACAAAATGAAGATGGTACTGTTAATGCAAGTTACGAAGAAACAGATAAATAATAAATAAATTAATAGAAGAGAAAGGGGCCTTTTATGGCAACTAAGAGAGATTACTATGAAGTCTTGGGGGTATCGCGAGATGCCTCTCAAGAAGAAATAAAAAAGGCCTACAGAAGCCTTGCAAAAAAATACCATCCAGACGTTTCTAGTGATCCGAATGCTACAGAAAAATTTGCCGAGATACAAGGAGCATATGATTGTTTAAGTGATCCTGATAAAAAAGCAAATTATGATAGATTTGGCACAGATGATATGAATGGATTCACTGGTGGAGCTGGTGGAGCAGGATTTGGGTTTGAAGATATCTTTAGTAGCTTTTTTGGTGGTGGATTTGGTGGTTCATCACGTACAAGATCTGCCGCAAAACGAGGGGATGATATCAGAGTTGATGTGTCAATTACTTTTGAAGAAGCTGCATTTGGTGTTGATAAAAAGATAAATGTTACTAAACTAGATACTTGCTCAAAGTGTGGAGGTAGTGGTGCAGAATCAAAAAGCGATATCACAACATGTAATAGATGTAGTGGTAGAGGTACAGTTTTTGTTCAACAACACACTATTTTAGGTGTAATGAGAAGTGAATCTACATGTCCAGAATGTAATGGTACTGGTAAGAAAATTAAGAAAGTTTGCCCTGAATGTAGCGGAGGCGGAAGAACAAGAAAGTCAAAAACGCTTAATGTTAAAATTCCCGCAGGTATTAATGATGATCAAACAATCAGACTTGCAGGTGAAGGTAATGCTGGAACAAAAGGTGGACCAAGTGGTGATTTATTAATTCACGTTAATGTTAAAAAACATGAAGTTTTTGTAAGAGATGGAAATAACATTCTTATTGATTTACCAATCACATTCAGCCAAGCAGCGTTAGGGACAAACATTGAAATTAATACATTGCACGGACCAGTTAATTTAAAAATTCAAGCTGGTATCCAAAGCGGAACGAAATTAAAACTTTCAGGTAAAGGGATAGATAACAAAATTAATGGAAGAAAAGGTGATCAAATAGTAACTGTAACTGTTGTTACACCAACTATTTTAACATCTAAACAAAAGGAAATTTTTGCTGAGTTATCTAAAACTGATGAAACTAAAGATAATAACATTTTTGAGAAAATCAAGAAGTTTATAAATAAAAATACAAAAGCAAAGTAGTTAAAATCTACTTTGTTTTTTTCTTTTTGTACAAAAAATATTTTAATTTTATTCAAATTGTTTACAAAAAAATATAATTATGGTAAAATATGTGATGGGTATAAAATAAAAACGAATACCTTTATGAAAAAACAAAGGAGATACGTATGAAAAAAAATTATATTAGATTGTTTTTATTAATTGCAGTATTTGCTTTTGCATTTACACTTGCAAGTTGTGGAGACATTTCAAATTCTATACAATTAGATTTTGAGAAAACTAGCTATGATTTAGAATTAGGAGATAATTTAACACTTGAACCTATTTTAAAAAATGCTGGTGAAACAAATTATAAATTCCAATGGGATGTTGAAGATGATACTGTTGTTGAATGTAATGAAGGAGAATTAACTGCAGTAGGCGTAGGCTCAACAACTGTTAAAGTATGGATCGAAGGAAAAAAATATATCGCAGCTACAGCTGAAATTGATGTATATGAAATTATTGATATGCCTGAAGCAACATTTGATGTTGAAGGTCCTGCAGGCTTAGAAGGAAATTTATATATTGGTGATGAAAATAAATTAGTTTATGAATATTCTCATCAAAATCCAAATGTTGAAATGCAATTTTCAAGTTCAAATGAAAAAGTTGCAACTATTGATGCTGAAGGTAACATTACTGCTTTAGCAAAAGGTAAAGTTGTATTTACTGCAAAAATTGTTGATAAGAAAAATACTGATCAATATCTAGAATATAAATTTGAATATAAAGTACTTAATATTTATAATATTACACTTAACTTAGAAGGTGGAGAATTAGAAGAAGAATTTGAAAATCAATTTAGAGCTGGCGAAGAAGTTATTACTCTTCCAACTCCTGTTAAAACTGGTTATAATTTCTTAGGATGGTATGGAAATAAAAATTTAGCTGGTAATGCAGTTGAAACTGTTGATACTTCAAATGCACATGATTATTTATTCTATGCTAAATGGGAAATCGCTAAATATACTATTACTTATACAGATACTGAAGAAACAGTAGAATATACATATTTTGATGAATTTGATTTACCAACACGTAAAGCAACTCAAACTGGATGGAGATTCTTAGGATGGGCAATCATTGATGAAAATGGTGAAGCAAATGAAGAATTAGATGCGTTAATCACAGAAATTGGATATGGTACAAGTGGTGATTTAACTCTTAAACCAGTATTTGGTGAATTTAAAATTAGAGTTGCTGAAACATTTGATACATCAAAAGATTATGTTTTAGGTATGTATCAAGGTAACAAAAAACAAACATTATACATGACTGGTACATTAAGTGGTTACTATGGTGCAACTACAACAAGTTTTGCAAGTGCTGCTAAACTTAACGTTGTTGAAACTACTGGTGGATATTACTTAAAATTAACTTTAAAAAATGGATCAGTTAAATATATTTGTTTAGAAAAGAGTGGATCATACAATAACATTAAATTTAACGCTAGTCCTTCAACTGTATGGCAATATAATGAACAATACAATACATTCACTGCAAAACTTGGAAGTGATACTTTATTCTTAGGTACATATAATTCTTATACAACATTTAGTGCTAGTTACTCAAGTTACTTATCAAGCTCAACTAACTATATTTCTCACTTATATGAAGAAGTATTAGTAACAGATGAGATGAGAGGTGAAGAAGTATTAGAAAATATTTCAATTGAAAAGAATTTAGTAGAAGATTACAAACTTCCACAAGTTGAAAATGTAACATTTGCTCTTGCAGAAGATTATGAAAATGCAAAAATCGAAAACGGTGTATTAAAAGTTACTCGCCCAGAAAATTTTGATGGTGATGCTGTAATCAAATTAGTTGGTACTTGCAAATATAACAAAGCTGTTGCAACTAAAGTATACGAAATTGTTATTGTTGCTAAAGATCCTGAAGATGTTAAATCTGTTGTTGTTACCGATGAAGCATTAGGATTAGGAAATTATGCTGACGGTTCAAAAGTTATTACAGGTGTTAAATTTGATTACATCCAACTTGGTAAATATAATAACGATGATATCCAAATGAGATATAAAAATAATATTCATTCTTCAATTGCTAATGCGACAGCATTTACTAAAAAATTAGAAAAAGTTATAATTACATTAACAACTGGAAGAACTGGATATAATAATAAAGATGCATTATTAATTGAATTTGGTACAGATAATTCATATAGTGATTACGCAACAACTATGTCTACAGTTAGTGGTCAAGCTGTTTATGAAATTTATCCAGATACACAACATTATACATATGTTAGTATTTCTCATAATATGCCAAGTTATACAGTTTATGTTGCTTCAATTGAGTATGTTTATGTTTCAGAACCTGAATTATGTGAACAATATACATTTGGTAGCTTAAATTTAACTGGTTATACAAATAATAAATCACTATCAGTTAAAGAAGAATTATCAGGAAAGAGTGTTACAATTACTGGTCATCAAGCTCAAATTACAAATTCTACAAATGCTCCTCATAAAAATACTGGATCTTTTGGTGTTCTTTGCCCTACAAGAAAAAATAATAGTACAAAAAATTCATTCTTTGAATTTAAATTTAATGAAGCAGTGTCAAGAATTAAATTTGATGTATCTTGGTGGAGTTCAAGTGATAAGAGTTCGCATGCCTCAAAAATCAAAAAATTTGAAGTACAATATTCTACAGATGGAAAAACTTGGACATCAGTAGATTTAGGATCAGCTAGCAAAATTGATGCTACTAAATATACTGAAATTGTTGTAGATTTAGTTGATGCTAAATTTGTAAGAATTTACACTGAAGCTTCAAGTACTTATACATCTAATCAAAATGCTCGTATAGCTATTGATAATGTAGAATTCTTTAGATAATAAAATAGCAGGTTTTACCTGCTATTTTTTCGTATATGTCTTGTCTAAAAAAATAATAATGATATAATAAATTGTCAAAAGGCGAAATAAAGGAAGTTTTTAAACTTCCTTTATTTGATGTTTAAAGAGGAAAAAATTGCGTGGATTTTTTAACGAAAAAATGACTGTTATAGTTTTATTTAACATACTAAGAAAATAAAAAATGTCGTTTTTTAAACTAAAGTTTAAAGAATATACTAAAAATATAATGAAAACGCTTGCTAGTTTTTTACAAAAGTGCTATAATAAAGTGTAAATTCAAACGAAAAGGAGAATAACATGTTAAACATTAGAAAAAGATTTTTCTTATTATTAACTATTGTTGGTTTACTAGTTAGTATCGCTAGCTGTACAAAAGTTAATGATTACGTTGAAGTTAAGTTTGATACTGATGAATATGTAATCGTTGTTGGTGAAACTATCGATGTAGTTCCAACAGTAAACAAAGGTGAAGCTGCTGGACAAGTAGATCTTGTTTACGTTTCACAAAATGATTTAATCGCTTCTTATAGTGACGCAAAAGTTACTGGTGTAAGCGTTGGTCAAACTGTGGTAAAAGCATATGTTGCTAATAAAGCAATCGCATATGATACAGTTGTTATCACAGTTATTCAAGACAGACTTCCTGAAATGGAATTTGTTGGTGCTGAAGGCAGTATCCTTAAAGGAAAAACTAGCCAAGTTGAATGCACATTTACTCCTGCAGAAGCAGAAGAAAATGTTAAATTAACTTATGCATCATCTAATCCAGAAGTTGCTGCAATCGATGAAAATGGTTTAATTACTACTTTAAAAGCTGGTAAAGTAACTATTACAGTTGTTGCAGAAAATTTATTATACGAAGAAGAATATCGTACATATAAATTTGAACTTGAAGTTTTAGAGTCTGATTTCACAGTTAACTACGTTTTAGACGGTGGTACAAATGCTGCTACTAACCCTGCTGGTTACAACGTATTTAATCTTCCTATCGCTTTAGCTGAAGCTACAAAAGAAGGTTATACATTTGCTGGTTGGTATGATAACGCTGCATTTACTGGTGAAGCATTAACAGAAATCCCTGCTGATGCAAGAGAAGACTTAACACTTTATGCTAAATGGGATATTATTACTTACACTGTAAGTTATGATTTAGCTGGTGGTGAAGGTGCTGAAACTAACCCAACTGCATACACAGTTGTTGATGCTCCTGTTACTCTTGTTGCTCCAACTAAACATGGATATAATTTCTTAGGTTGGTATGCTGGTGAAAACAAAGTTGAAAAATTAACTATTGGTAACGTTGAATTAGTTGCTAAATGGGAATTAGCTGAATACACTATTTCATATAACTTAAATGGTGGTGACTGGTCACTTAACCCTGGTGATTTATATGAATATGGTAAAGATCGTGCTGCTATGGTTGATGATTTCTTAAATGATGCTATGGCATGGGCAGGTAAAACAAACAAACCTACTTGCATGGTTGATGATTCAGGAGACGCATATGGATTCGCTAACGTATTTAGTGCTATTTATGGATTCTTCTCAGATGCTAAATATGCTGCTAAATGGGCTTGGTTAAAAGACTATATCATCGAGTCTACTGAAGGCGGAAGCAAAGATAGCTTAATCAGTGGTAGTGAAGCATTCTGGAGATATTCTTTAGGTGCATTCTTATTTGAAGATTGTCGCGCAAGCTGGCCAAAGAGTGCTGACTTTACTAATGATGAATTAGCTAATGGTTTCTGGGATCAATTATTAAATTTTGAATTAGTAAATACTTTCACAGTTAATACAGAAACATTCGAATTACCTGTTGCTTACAAACTTGGTGAAAAATTCTTAGGTTGGTATGATGCTGATGGTAATAAAGTTGAAAAAATTGAAAAAGGTTCTGCTGGTGATATTGAATTAACTGCTAAATTTGAACTTGATCAATATACAATCACATATAACTACAATGGTGGATTATTAAGCAATTATTTATATTCATCTCGTGAAGAATTAGTTGCTGATTTCTTAAATGATTATAATACTGCAAGAGGTAAATCTCATACAGCTGCAACATTCTCAGCTCTAGGTTCTTGGAGTGAAATTAGTGATGCATCATTATTCTTATATAATGCTGAATATAGAACTAAATGGGCTTGGTTAGTAGATTATATTACAAGCGTAGCTGGTTCTGCTAATAAAAAAGCATGGGAAAACTTCAATAAATATAATAGTCAATCAGAGTTAAATGCTGCAAATAGTAACTATATTTACTCAATTGCTTATGAATTAAGAGGTTTTGTTGGTGCTATTCAATATTCAAAAAATAAAAATTATGTAACTGCTGATTATTCATTAGATGCTATCGGAAATGGTTTCTGGGATTTAGTTAAAAAACCAGGTGCTGTTGATCCTGTAACTTCATTCATTTATACTGATGGCGAAATCACATTACCAGTTCCTGCTAAAGCTGGAAACGAATTCTTAGGCTGGTATTTAAATGGTGAAAAAGTTGAAACTATCAATGCTTTAATCGCTAAAGATGTTGTATTAGAAGCTAAATGGTCTCATGATCCAATTGCTGTTGAATATGTATTAAATGAAGGTGTATTACCAGAAGGTGCTGCTACATCATTTACATACGCTGAAGGTTTAGCTACTCTTCCTGTTCCTACTAAATTAGGTTATACATTCTTAGGTTGGTATTCTGATGCTGCATGCACTGAAAAAGTTGAAGCTATCGAAGCTGGATTACTTGAAAGTGTTAAATTATATGCTGCATGGGAATTAACAGTTTATGAAATTACTTATGAATTAAATGGTGGACAATTCGTTAGAGACGAAGTTGCTGAATTATACGATTCATTTGATGCATTCGTTGCTGAATTCATTAATGATTATGCTACATTAACTGGTGTTGCTGATGTTACTGCTGCTAACTTCTACGGTAAATCAGTTAAATACGGATTATACTCATTCTTCAATAACGCTGAAATGGCTGCTAAATGGGGTTGGGTATTAGAATATGTTGCTGAATATGCTGCAGAAGCAGGATATACAGGTAAAGCTTACTTATCATTAACTGCTGGTGCTGCTAACTTTAATAAATATGCAAGATCTAACTTTGCTGCTTTATTACAAGAAACAATGTTAACATCTGTTTCTCCAGTTTCTCTAAACTTTAAAGAAGTTGATGGTGAAGCATTCTGGGCTGCATGTCCTAATAAAGACATTCAAGTTGGTACTGAAGCTGTAAACGAATATACAATTAATGATTTACCAGTTGCACTTGCTACTCCTAATAAAAAGGATGCTACATTTGTTGGTTGGTATACAAATAGTGATCTTAAAAATGGTAAAGTAGAAGCTATTTCATTAGATCTAATTGGCGATATTACTTTATATGCTAGATGGTCTGATTCAGTAATCGCATTTGATACTTATGCTATTAATTATGAATTAAACGGTGGTGCATTAGAAGCTGGTGCTCCTACATCATACGTTGAAGAAACTGGTGTTGCTCTTTCTAAAGGTGCTACACGTTCAGGATATGAATTTAAAGGTTGGTTCTTAGACGCTGCTTGCACAGTAGCAGTAACTGAATTCACTGCTTTAGATAAAGGCGAAAAAACAGTTTACGCTGCATGGGAAGCAATCGAATATTCAATTAAATATAATGCTGGTGAAGGTACTCTTCCTACTATCACAATTCAAGTTGGTGATTACGCTGATTGGGCTGCATTAGTTGCTGATTTCGTTGTTGATTTCAACAAACATTCTGGTAAAGTAGTTAAATCTGATGGATCTGACTTCTTTGCAAGATCTTATATGGGCGATGGTTCAAGTGCTGGTTATAACTTCTTAACAAGTGCTGAATACGGTGCTAAATGGAATGGATTATTAGTTATCATTAATGAAGCACGTGTTGCTCGTGGTGCTGCTGAATTAACAAAAGACGATGGTCAAGCTGAAGCTCGTGGAGAACTTCAAAACTTATTAACAAGATCTTCTAAAGATGCTGGTGTTACTGCTGGTTATGGTAGTGACTATACATCAGAAGAAGTTTGGGGTAAAGTATGGGATCATTTTGAATTAATTCATGAAGAAGTAGTTCTTGCTCCAACAACATATACTGTTGAAGATTTACCTTATACTCTTGCAATCCCTGGTGCTCCTGCTGGTCAAGAATTTGCTGGTTGGTATACTAATGCTGAATTAACTGGTGAAGCTATTTATGAATTACCTCTTGGAACAACTGGTGATATCGAATTATGGGCAAAATATATCTCTGAAAGATTTGAAATTACTTATGAATTAAACGGTGGTACAAATAGTGATTCAAATCCTGATAAATATAGCAAATTAGATGAAATCATTTTATGTGATCCATTACGTGAAGGTTATACATTCACAGGATGGGAATTAAATGGTGAAAAAATCGATAAGATACCTGCTGGTACTTCAGGTGCTTTAACACTTGTTGCTACATGGAAAGTTAATGAATATAAAATTTATTTTGATTACAACGATGGTACAGAATATTCTGAACCTCTTACTCTTGATGAATTTGCTGAAGAATTAGTTAAAGATTTCAATAGTACTGGTGCAAGCGATGCAAAAGTTACTACTAAAGAAGATTTCAAAGCTACATCTCATCCAAACATCAAATATGTATTTAATAAAGCTGAAATGTTAGAAAAATATCATTGGGTATTTGTATTTGCGCTTGAAGAAATTAAAGCTGCAGCAAAAGCAAATGGTACTACAAGTGAAGCTCGTTACACTAATACGGTTGCAATGTTAGAAGGATTAATCGCTGGTAATACTGCAACAATTGGTGGAGATTACGCTGAAGGAAGAACAGCATTCCGTTTCTGGTTAGAAGGATTAATGAACCAAAAAATTGTTGGTAATAAAGATTATCCATTCATGACTGACTTCTCTGTTGCTGAAAATTTACAAAAATTCTATGATGTTCAAGAAGGTGGAGCATCTATGCCATCTCAAGTATTAGAACATGGTGCAAAATTACCTGCAATCGAAAGAGAACATTATGTATTTGTAGGTTGGTTTGATGGTGAAACTCAAGTAGAAACTGCTACTTATGAAGCAACATTAGTTGCTAAATGGGAAGCTGCTAAATATAATGTTGCATTAGATGCACAAGGTGGTGCTCTTAACGTTGAAGGTATGGATTTAGATGCATTTGCTGAAGAATTAGTTAAAGATTTCAATAGCACTGGTGCAAGTGATGCTAAAGTTACTACTAAAGAAGACTTTAAAGCTACTTCTCATCCAAACATTAAATATGTATTTGATAAAGCTGAAATGTTAGAAAAATATCATTGGGTATTTGTATTAGCGCTTGAAGAAATCAAAGCTGCTGCAAAAGCTAATGGTACTACAAGTGAAGCTCGTTATACTAATACAGTTGAAATGTTAGAAGGATTAATTGCTGGTAATACTGCAACAATTGGTGGTTCATATGCTGAAGGTAGAACTGCTTTCAGATTCTGGTTAGAAGGATTAATGAACAAAAAAATCGTTGGTAATAGCGATTATCCATTCATGACTGACTTCTCTGTTGCTGAAAATATGGAAAGATTTGAAGCTGCTTTAGCTGCTCAAAACAGCGTATTTAAATTATCTGTTGAAGATAAATTACCAACTCCTGTTCGTACTGGTTATATCTTCTTAGGTTGGTTTGATGGTGATGATAAAGTTGAAAAAGTATCTGGTGATGCTAGTTTAACTGCTAAATGGGAAATTATTAAATTTGAAATTCAATATGATTTAAATGAAGGTTCATGGTTAGAAGGAACAGAAGGACCTACATCATTTGAATATGGACAAGAAGTTGTAATTCCTGAACCAGTTAAAGAAGGATATGAATTCTTAGGCTGGACACAATTAGGCGAATATGTTAATAAAATTGGTAATGAAAATTATAAATTAACTGCTAAATGGAAAGAAATTGGACAAACTGGTTACGAAGTAATCTTCGATTTAAACGGTGGTCAATTTGAAAAGAATTTAGATCAATTTGCTGAAGAATTAGTTAAAGATTTCAATAGTACTGGTGCAAGTGATGCAGTTGTTACTACAAGAGAAAGCTTTAAATCAACTTCTCATCCAAATATTAAATATGTATTTAATAATACAGAAATGTTAGAAAAATATCATTGGTTATTTGTATTTGCACTTGAAGAAATCAAAGCTGCAGGTGAAGCAAATGGTGTAACTGAATCTGCTCGTTATACAAATACAGTTGAAATGTTAGAAGGTTTAATCGCTGGTAATACTGCTACAATTGGTGGTTCATATGCTGAAGGTAGAACTGCATTCCGTTTCTGGTTAGAAGGTTTAATGAACCATAAGATTGTTGGTAATGGTGATTATCCATTTATGTTAGATTTCTCTAATGAATATAATATGGAAAAATTCACTAATGTTTATTGCCCAGTTCAAAGAACTGTTGAACCAAATGAAGAATTACCAGTAGCTGTAAAAGAAAATTATATTTTCTTAGGTTGGTATTTAGATGGTGTAAAAGTTCAAAATGCAACTGGTGATGATGTATTAGTTGCTGAATGGATTCATATCGATGACTACGAATGGACAGTTGAATTCGAACTTGATGGTGGTCATTGGGAAGGTCAAGATTTAAATTCATTTGCTGAAGAATTATTAAAAGATTTTAATAGCACAGGTAAATCTGATGCTAAAGTAACTACAAAAGAAAACTTCAAAGGAACATCTCATCCAAATATTAAATATGTTTGGAGTAATGCAGAAATGCTTGCTAAATATAAATGGTTCTTTGAATTTGCAAAAGTTGAAATGCAAGCTGCAGCTGCTGCTAATAACTTCTTAGGTAATGAATATTACACTGACTTATTCAAAATGTTAGATGGTATGATCGCTGGTGATGTAAATGCTGTTAATATTAATGATGGTGGTAATGCAAGAACTATCTTCCGTTATTGGATTCAAGGTTTAATTAATGAAAATCTTGCTCCTGCTGAAAAAGGTATGTACGATGGTTATATGGTAGATTACTCAGTTGCTGAAAATATTGCTAGATTTAATGCTCTATTAGGCGATATGGATAATACTTATTGTGCTAAAGATGCTTTACCTACTCCAGTTAAAGAAGGTCATTTATTCTTAGGTTGGTATATTGGTGAAGATTTAGTTACAGCTGTTAGATCAAATTGCACATTAACTGCAAAATGGGTTGATACTGCTACTTTAAAATATACAATTTCTTACGATGTTGCTGAAGGAATTTTACCTGAAGGAGCTAAAGTAGAATTTGGTTATAATGAAGCTGTTGTTTTACCTATTCCTACTCGTGAAGGATATAAATTCTTAGGTTGGTATGAAGGTGAAACTTTAGTTGAAAAACTTGAAAATAGAGATTATGAATTAGTTGCTAAATGGGAAGCTGAAACTGCTAAAGCTATTAACTATGTATTAGATGGTGGTAAACTTCCTGAAGGTGCTCCTAAAGATTATCTTTTAGGTGTTGGTCTTGCAACACTTCCTACTCCAACAAAAGCTGGATATGAATTCTTAGGTTGGTTTGCTGATGAAGCTTGTACACAAGCTATTACATCAATCGCTGCTGATTGCGAAGAAGATGTTACTTTATATGCTGCATGGAATAAATTAGATGTTCCTGCAAAAGAATTAGTTGTTGATGCTAATAATCCTGATGCATATGCAACATTTGAAGAAGCATTAGAAGCTGCAGTTGATGGAGATACAATCAAAATTGCTGCTGGTACTTATACAACAATTAATATTACAAAATCTGTTACTATTTTAGGTGCTAACGCTGGTGTTAACCCTAACCAAGTTGAAAGAACTAACGAAACAGTATTTACTGGTGATGTTGTAATTAGTGCTAATGATGTTACAATCGATGGTATTAAATTAACTGAAAATGGACGTATTAAAGGTAATGATAATGGTGTTGCTAATCCTACAATTACAAACGTTGTAATTCAAGATTCATTAACTAACCCTGAAACATGGTCAACAAATGCTCCATTATTCTTCTATACATACACTGCTGGTGCTGTATATGAAAATATCGTTATTTCAAATATTAAACAAACAGACGTTACAAATGGTCGTCCAATGATTTTCTTCGGTGGACAAATCGATGGATTAACTATTAAAAATAGTAACTTCAATGTAAGTAGAAAAAATTACAATGATGCTATTAAAATTACAACTGATGATGCTGATGCACATAAAGGTGAATTCGGTATCAAAGGTGATGTTAAAATCATTGGTAACCACTTCGAAAACTTTGCTCAATATGTTATTTGGTTCATTAACTATCAAGAAGGTAATTATGAAATTGTTAATAATACATTCTTAAATAATGGTCAAACAGCTGGTTCTCACTGTGCTGTAAGAATGGGAACTTATAGTGGTGCTGCTGATGGTAAATCTCCTGTTAACTTTGCATACAATACTGTAGATAATTCTTATTCATTATACAGATCAGATGCAAATGCAAACAGAAATGCTGAAACTCAACCAGTTACAGTTAACTATAATAAATTATTAAATTGTTCTGCAACATACTTTATTAATAATGCATGTGCTTATAATATTGATGCAAGATATAACTTCTATGATGTAGCAGTTCTTGCAAGTTCATTCTTAAATGCAACATACGATCCTTATTATGCAAATGAAGATGAAGTTCCTCAATATGTAGATAAAGAAAATTCATACAAAATTACTTATGAATTAAATGGTGGTGAAGTTGAAAATGCTCCTGAATATTATAGTTCAGAACTTGGTCTTGCAAAACTTCCTACTCCTACTAAAGACAAATATGTATTCTTAGGTTGGACATTAAATGGTCAAATCGTTGAAAGTTTAGCTATTGGTCAAACTGGTGATGTTACTTTAGTTGCTACATGGAAAGAAGATGCTTTATATGTTGGTGAAGGTCTAGATTATGCTACTCTTGCTGAAGCTTTAGCTGCTGCAAAAGATGGTGATAAGATTATCTTAATGGCTGGTACATATGCTGAAGATGTTGAAATAAAAGTTCCTAACTTAACAATTGCTGGTCCTAACCAATATGTTAACCCTAATTCAGGTGTAAGAGAAGCTGAAGCTGTATTAACAGGTGCTGTTAAAATTGCTGCTGCTGCTAAAAACTTAAAATTAGTTGGTCTTGCATTCACTGGTGATGCTAAAATTTCTGGTGGACAAGTAGTTAATTTCACATTTGAAAATAACTATGTACATGATACAACAAAAGCTGCAAATGCATGGGTTGAAACTAATACTTATACATATGGATTTATGTACTTAAATGGTGGATCTTCTTCTACTCAAGTATTAAATTTAGCTATCTTTAATAATAAATTTGAAAATGTTTCAGATACAAACGTTAACTTAGCTTATGTACAAAATGTTTCATTTGATGGTAACGTATTTAAAAACTTTGAACGTGATGCTATTAGATTTAATCACGGTGGATACAATAATGGTATCTTATCATTTACTAATAATGAATTCTTACAAGATACTTTAGGTGGATATAATGGTATTTACTTCCGTATTTATGGTGGTGGTAACATTAATGACACTACAATCGATATTAAAGGTAATAAATTCGTTAATATTGGTACAAAAGATGCTGGATTATACTCAGGTGCAATCTCTGCACGTAACTATCAAGAAAAAGGTGCAACAATTAATATTGAAAACAACCACTTCGAAGGATGCTTAAATTACATCAGACTTCGTAACAATGGTACTGCTGCTAACCATGCTTCAAGTACATGGGTTGTTAATGTATTAAATAATAAATTCATTGGATTACCAGATGCATACTATTTCGCATCAAGAAATGGAACATCAGGTGATAATGATTCAACTGCTCCAATCAATACAATCTTTGGTGCTAACTATTATGAAGACAATGATGGTAACGCTATTACAGATTTAGAAACATTAAATAAATACTTTATTGATGTAAAAACTAAAGGTACTATTCTTGGTTCTGAACCAACTTTACCAGAAGTAGAAACTGTTGAATTCTGGGTTATCACATATGATTTAAATGGTGGTTCAACAAGAGATTCATTTACTTATAACTATAATAGTTTAAATAACGCGGTTATCGCATTACCTTCTCTTACAAAAGCTAATCACCAATTTAATGGTTGGTTATTAAATGGAGAATTAGTAATTGAAATTCCTGCAAATTCTAAAGGAAACTTAGAATTAGTTGCTGATTTCACAGTATTAGAAGGTGAAATTTATAATGTTGAATTTGTTACTAACAAAGATAATGCTTTATGGCCTTCACGTGCTGCATATGATAGATTCGAAATCTATGATGCATTATATGCTGACTTATATGAATGGGCTCAAGGCAATGGAGAAACTAAATCATTCGAAGATTACAAAGCATACATTGATGGACAATTAGCTGCATATACTGATATTAAATTACGTAATACTGAATTAGGTAATTATCCTGCAGAAGATGGTAGCACAGAATATTTCTTAAATGTTCCTAAATACTATCAAAAATGGTCTGATTTCTTCGTAGTATTCGCAGAAGCTATGAAAGGTGTTAATGCTGATCAAAACTTCTATACTGATACATATGCTACAATGGTTAGAATGCATCAATTCTTACAATGGACATCTACTGGTGAAGGATATTATAAATCATTCTTACCAAAAATGTGTTCTGCAGCTAAGATTCCTCAAGAAATTCCAACATCTTACCGTGGTGGACAAATCGTAGTTCTTCCTGCATTACATATGGAAAATGGACTTGAATTCTTAGGTTGGTATGATAATGCTGAATTCAATGGTGAACCTGTTACTCAAATTGTATCAACAGATACTGGTGATAAGACATTCTATGCTAAATGGGCTGAAGAAGTAAAACCTACTACAATCGAAATTAATAAAGTTACTGAATTATTATTATTCACAACTCATCAATTAGTTTGGTCAATTGCTCCAGATAACGCTACAGATAAGAGTGTTGAATTCTTCTCAAGTAATGAAGAAGTTGCTACAGTTTCTAATAAAGGTTTAATTACTGCTTTAGCAAATGGTACAACAACTATTACTGTTAAAGTATATGGTAACCGTGAAATTGACGTTGTATTTGATTTAACTGTTTATACAGAAGATTATATTGATGGTTCTTACGCTACAAACTCATACGTTGAAAAAGACGATAGCATTCAATTAAATGCACAAGTTGTTCGCAAAGATGGTACAAATGCAAATGTATTATGGACTTCATTAACTCCTGAAATTGCTACAGTTGATGCAAACGGTGTTGTTACAGCATTAAAAGCTGGTGAAGCTAAGATTGTTGCAACAGACCCTGATAATGAAACATTAACATTAGAATTTGTTGTTGTTGTATTAGAAGAAGCTCTTGAAGGAATTTTAGAATTAGTTGTTGAATCTAATAATAGTAATGTATTCACTAGATATAACTTAAATATCGGTGGAGCTTATAGTATGGATATCTTTGGAAGTGTTTCTAAATTATTATCTAACTATAAATTAACTATTAGCGATAAATACTATGCAAAAACTCAAGAAACTGCATACAATGGTGGTGAAATGTCATCTGTTGAATGGGTAACTGTTCACTATACAGGTAATATGGCATCTGGTGCAGATGCTGCAGCAAATGCAAACTACTTCTCAACTACTAATGCTGCATCAATTCATTATACAACTGGTAACGATGGAATCTTCTATTGTACAGATGAAAAATATGTTGCATTCCATGCTGGTGACTCTGGTTCACGTGCACAAGTTGGTGATTTCAAATGGATGGAAACTGGAATTGAAGTATTAGCAAATGATCCAGCTGAACCTGTAATCACAATTTCTGATGATTTCTATTTCGAAATCAATGGCAAAAAAACTACTATTCCAATGCCTAAACCATGGAACTATAGTTCAAGAGGAACAGATCATATCTTAAATGCTGATGGTACAATTTCTTCTCAACCTGCATTCGCTCAATCTGGATTTGCTAATAGAACTCCTGAATCATTTATCAATGATATGGGTCTTCCATGGAAAGTTGAAAATGGTAAATACTATATGGGTACTACATGGTGGTGCTATACTCAAGTATATGAAGGACGTATCTGTTCAAGTGGTGGTAACTATAATTCAATCGGTATTGAATCATGTGTAAACAAAGGTTCTGACTTATGGTACACATGGCAAATTACTGCTCAATTAGTTGCTGACATTATGATTAGAAATGATTTAGATATGACTAGAGTTAAAGGACATCATTTCTTCTCTGGTAAAAACTGTCCTCAACCTATGTTAGAAAATGATTGTGAAATTTGGCGTGAATTCTTACAATTAGTAGAATCTGAATACACAATGATGACAGAATTCGAAGGATACGAAGTATCTATGAAATCTAATAATACTGATATCGTTGCTGATAATGGTAGAGTTGTTAAACAACCAAGTGAAACTACATGTGTAACTTACACAGTAACTATTACTAAAGATGGTCAAACTCAAACTATTACATTAGCTTCAATGGTTAAAGGTTTATACGTAGGTAGATAATATCTAAAATTAGGATATCCTTTTGGATATCCTTTTTTTCGTGGGTTTAAACTTCTTGCAAAAAAACAAGTTTTTTGGTATAATCAATAAGAAAGAAGGTGAAATTATGCAAAGATACTTTGTTGACCCTAAAAATATATTTGATAATAAAGTAATAATTTCTGATGGAGATTATCATCATATTACAAAGGTTATGAGAATGAAGGAAGGAAACAACGTATTGGTAAGTGATGGTACAAATAGTTATAAATGTGTAATTTCACAAATTACAGATAACGAAGTTGTTTTAGAAATTATGGAAACATTAAATGAAAAAAAAGAACTTCCTGTAAAAGTAACAATTGCTCATGGCATTACAAGAAGAGAAAAAATGGAAGAAGTAATTGATAAAGTAACTCAACTTGGTGCAGCTTACTATTTGCCTATAAATATGGAAAGATGTAATGTAAAGTTTAATGATGAAAAATTAGACAGAAAAATGGAAAGAATGAATAAAATTGCAAAAGAAGCTTCAGAACAAAGTCATAGGACTGCACTACTAGAAGTTTTAAAACCTATTACTTTTAAAGAAATGGTTAATTTAAAAGATCAATATGATTTATGTTTATATGCATATGAGATTACGTCAAAAGATAAACCTTTAAAACAAGTTTTAAAAGAATATTCATATAAAAACATTCTTATTTTATTTGGACCTGAAGGTGGAATTAGTGATAAAGAAGTTGATTTTTTAAATAAAAATAATTTCTTACCTGTAAGCCTTGGACCAAGAATATTAAGGACTGAAGTTGCTCCTACATATGCTATGGCAGCAATCTCATATGAACTGGAGGAATAGTATGAAATTTACAACTATTACTTTAGGATGTAAGGTTAATTTATATGAAACCGAATCTTTAACAAGTTTTCTAGAAGATAAAGGTTGGAAATATTCTAATGAAAATGCTGATGTGTGTATTATAAATACATGTACTGTTACAGCAACTTCTGATCAAAAATCAAGACAAATGATAAGACAAGCAAGAAGAAATCATCCAAATGCAATTATAGTTGCTATGGGATGCTTTGTTCAAACTCATGAAGCTAATGCTTCAGAAATTGCTGATATTATTGTTGGAACAAAAAATAGACTTCACATTTATGATTTGATTAATGAATATATTGAAACAAAAAAACAAATAAATCATGTATTTGATATTGATACTTATACAACATATGATGAAATGAAACTAGATAGATTAAGTCAACATACAAGAGGATTTATCAAAATACAAGATGGATGTGAAAACTTTTGTAGTTATTGTTTAATCCCTTACGCAAGAGGTAAAATCAAAAGTAGAGATCCTCAAAATGTAATTGATGAAATAAATACGCTTGTAAAACTTGGTACAAAAGAGATTATAATTGCTGGAATAAATACAGGTACTTATGGACAAGACCTAGGAAATATTAATTTGGCAAAATTAATAGAACTAATAATGGAAAACACTTCATTATATCGATTAAGACTTTCTTCAATTGAATTAATGGAAGTAAGTGATGAACTTTTAAATGTAATGAAAAAACACGAAAATCGTATAGCAAATCATTTACATATTCCACTTCAAGGTGGTTGTGATAATACACTTACAAGAATGAAAAGAAAATACAATAGTGCTGAATATGATAATTTAATAAAGAAAATTAGAACAATATTCCCTGATATAGCAATTACAACTGATTGTTTATGCGGTTTTGTTGGTGAAACAGAAAAAGACTTTAATGATTCTATTGAATTTATAAATAAGATTAAATTTTCAAGTATGCACGTATTCCCGTATTCAAGAAGAAAAGGAACTGTTGCGGACGAAATGACTGGTCACTTAGATGGGGGATTAATTAAAGAACGTGCAAGAATCATGATTGATGTTGCATCACAAATGAAAAAAGAATATGAAGATAAATTTATCAATTATGAATTTGAAGTATTATTTGAACAAAAGAAAGGTAATACTTGGATTGGTCATACAACAAATTATTTAGAAGTTTACTTAGAATCTGAAGAAGATTTAACAAACCAAATTAAAATATGCAAAATAGTGAAAAAGAAAAACAATAAATTATTCGCTGAGGAGGTGAAATAATGAGTAAATTTAAAGATTATCATTTAAAAGAATATTTAAATACTGCCCTTAAAAGTATAGGTTTTACTGATACTACAAAAGTTCAAAAAGAAGTAATTCCTCTTGCAATAAGTGGAGAAAGTTTAATGGTAGAAAGTGCAACTGGTAGCGGTAAAACACATTCATTTATGATTCCAATTCTTGAAAGATTAGATGAAGATAATAAAACTACACAAGCAGTCATAATTTCACCTACAAGAGAACTTGCTATGCAACTATATAATGTTTGCTTAGAACTAATAAAACACAGTGATAAAGAAATTGTAGTCGCAAAAGCTATAGGTGGAGTAGATAGAGAACAAGAAGTAAAAAAATATGAAAAAACTCAACCACATATTGTTATCGGAACAATAGGAAGACTTGTTGACCTTGTAATTGATACTAATGTTTTAAAAATTCATGATGCATCAATGGTTATTATTGATGAAGCTGATATGATTTTTGAAGAAAAAGAAATATTAGAAGTTGATAAAATCATGGGTAAAATACAAGGTAAACCTCAGTTTTTAATCTTCAGTGCTACTATTCCAAATGGATTAAGACATTTCTTAAGAAAATATTTAGATAAAGTAAAAACAATTACCTTAAAAGAAAAAAATCTAACAGCTGAAAATATTGAACATTTAATGTTACAATGTAAAGCGAAACAAAAAGAAACTGTTTTATTAGATTTATTAAAAATAATCAATCCATTCCTTGCAATAATCTTTGTTAATAACAAAGAAGGCGTAGATGAACTATCAATGATGCTTGCAAAAGAAGGGTATCGTGTGGGCAAACTACATGGTGCAATGGAAGATAGAGCAAGAAAACAAATGATTAAAAGAATTAATGCTTTAGAATTTCAATATATTGTAGCAAGTGATATTGCGGCACGTGGTATTGATATTCAAGGTGTAAGCCATGTAATAAATTTTGACCTTCCAAAAGATATTGAATTCTATATTCACAGAACAGGAAGAACAGCAAGACATAATAATACAGGCTATGCATATGCACTGTATGCTTATCAAGATGATGGGTATATTAAGAGTTTACAAGCAAAAGGTTTACAACCTAAATTTGTTAAAATTTCAAACAATGAAATTGTTGAAACAAAATTCTTTATAAAAAAAGAACAAGGTTTTGCAAAAACAATTGAAAGTGAAATCCATGCAAAAACAAAGATGCCTAAAAAAGTAAAACCAGGATACAAAAAGAAACGAATGGAAGAAATTAATAAACAAATTAAAAAAGCTAAAAAAGCTCATATCAGTGAAATCTATAAAAAACGTGCTAAACAAGAAAGAGGTTCTCGATGAAAATAGGTTCTCATGTAGCGAATAGTGGAACAAAAATGTTACTGGGAAGTGTAGAAGAAGCTTTATCATATAATGCAAATTGTATGATGGTTTATTTAGGTGCTCCTCAAAATACTTTTAGAAAACCTTTATCGCAAATGAACGTAGAAAAGGCACTTACTCTTGCAAAAGAAAATGGAATTAATCCACATGACATTATTGTTCATGCTCCTTATATTGTAAACCTAGCTCAACAAGATAGTGAAAAGTTTAATTTTGCTGTTAAATTCTTATCAGATGAATTAAGAAAAACTGATCTTATTGGTGCAAAATATATGGTTCTACACCCTGGTGCCCATGTTGGAAGTGGTTCTCATATTGGCATTAATAGAATTGCAAGCGGTATTAATCAAATGTTAGATTTAACTTCTGAATATAATAGTGTAATTGCACTTGAAACAATGGCAGGAAAAGGAACTGAATGTGGAAGAAATTTCGAAGAGATTGCTGCTATTATTAATCAAATTGATAATAAAGATAGAATTGCTGTTTGCTTAGATACTTGCCACATTAATGATGCAGGATATGACTTAGTAAATAATTATGAAGATGTTATAAATGAATTTGATAAAATTATAGGATTAGAATACTTAAAAGTGATTCACATTAATGATTCGAAAAATCCTTTAAATGCTAAAAAAGACAGACACGAAAATATAGGCTTTGGTTATGTTGGCTTTGATACTATAGTAAAAATTTGCAATGATGAAAGATTTAAAGATATTCCTAAAATTTTGGAAACTCCATATATTGATGTTACAGATGATTTGTCTGTTCCTCCATATAAGGAAGAAATTAAAATGATTAAAGATGGAATTTTCAATGAAAATATCAAAGAAATTATTAAAAATGCACATTAAAATGTGCATTTTTTTTAGTTTAAAAAAAGTATGGTTATAATGTTGATAAAAAAAACATTTTGTGGTATTATATATTGAATAAAATGGGGTAAAATAGAAAAATTTATCAAAATATAAAATAGTGAGGTGCAAAATGAAAGGATTACTTACTTTAAAAGATTTAAAAACAGAAAAAATTGTTGAAATAATTGAATATGCAAGTAAAATTAAAAATGGATATAAAGTTAGTTATCCAGGTAAAAAAGTAGTTACACTATTTTATGAAAATTCAACAAGAACACATTTCTCATTTCAATGTGCATTAATGAATTTAGGAATTAATGTTTTACAATGTGATACTGGTAAATCATCTGCTCAAAAAGGTGAATCTTTATATGATACTGTAAAAACATTTGAATCATTAGGTGTTGATGGTGTTGTTATCAGATCAAGCCAAGATGAATACTTCAAAGAACTTGAAAATATCAATATTCCTATTTTCAATGGTGGAGATGGAAAAAGTAATCACCCTACACAATCATTACTTGACTTAATGACTATTTATGAAGAGTTTGGAAAGTTTGAAGGCATTAAATGTTGTATCGTTGGTGATATTGTTAATTCAAGAGTTGCTCATACAAATATTGAAGTAATGCAACGACTTGGAATGGATGTATACATTTCAGGACCTGAAGAATTTAATGATAACTCTTGTAAATTCATTTCATTTGAAGATGCTATTAAAGAAATGGATGTAATTATGTTATTACGTATTCAATTTGAAAGACATACTGAAGGTATGAAGATGACGGTTGAAGATTATCATAAAGAATACGGATTAACAATTGAAAGAGTTAATCAAATGAAAGAAAATGCAATAATCATGCACCCGGCACCAGTTAACAGAGGTGTTGAAATTGCTGATGATGTTGTTGAATGTCAAAAAAGTAGAATTTTCCCTCAAATGACAAATGGTGTTTATATAAGAATGGCTGTTGTATCTCTTGCTATGGAAGGTAGATTATAATATATGATTCTTATTAAAAACGGAAAAATTATTGAAAACAATTCTTTAGTTAAAAAAGATATACTTATTGAAAAAAATACTATTTTAAAAATTGATAATAATATTGAAGAAAATTGTGAAGTTATTGATGCATTAGGATGTTTGGTAATGCCTGGTGCTGTAGATGTACATGTTCACTTAAGAGAACCAGGTTTTGAATATAAAGAAACAGTTAAAACAGGAACATTGTCTGCCGCAAAAGGTGGAGTAACATCGATAATGTCAATGCCAAACTTAAAACCTTGTCCTGACTGTCTTGAAAATTTAAATGTACAGCTTGATGCTATAAAAAAAGATGCTATTGTAAATGTGTATCCATTTTGTAGTGTCACAGTAAATGAGGAAGACAAAGTTTTATCAAAAATTGATGAAATGCATGACAAAGTATTTGGTATTTCTGATGATGGTAGAGGTGTTAATAATTTAGAATTATTAGAACAAGCAATGATTCTTGCTAAAAAATATGATTTAACTATAGCCTCACATGCAGAAGATAATTTTTATAAATATGATAGAGAAGGCGAATATGTTGCTGTTAGACGCGAAATAGAACTTGCAAAAAAAATTGGTTGCAAATATCATTTTTGCCATATGTCAGTAAAAGAATCTTTTGATGCTATAAGAGAAGCACAAAAAGAAGGATATAATATTACATGTGAAGTTGCACCACATCATTTAATCTTAAATAAAGATATGATAAAAAATGCAAATTTCAAAATGAATCCCCCTCTTAGACCTGAAGAAGATCGAATTGCAACAGTTGAGGCTTTACTTGATGGGACTGCATGTATGATTGCATCAGATCATGCACCACATAGTCAAGAAGAAAAATCGCAAGAATATGATAAATGTCCAAATGGTATTATTGGTCTTGAAACACTGATTCCTATTATTTATACAAACTTTGTTAAAACTAATCTTATTAGTTTAGATAAATTTTTGGATATTCTTGTTTTTAATCCTATTAAAGTTTTTAATCTTCCAAAAAGAGATTTAAAAGAAGGATTTATTGCAGATATTGTAGTATTAGATATTGAAAATGAACATCAATATTTAGAAAATGAAATATTATCAAAAGGAAAAAACTCGCCATTTATAAATGAATCGTATTATGGTTTTACCAAATATACATTTGTAAATGGTAAATTAGTATATAAAAAATAAGGGAGAAAAAATATGAACAATCGTAAATTAGTACTTGAAAACAAAATGGTATTTGAAGGTGTTGGATTTGGTTGCCAAAACGAATGTGTTGCTGAAATTATCTATAACACTTCTGTTGTTGGCTATCAAGAAATTATTTCTGATCCAACTAATGCAAATAAAATGATTTGTATGACTTATCCTTTAATTGGTAACTATGGATTAACTGATGAAGATTATGAATCTAAAAACATTAAAGTAAAAGGTTTAATCGTTAGAGAATATAATGAAATTCCATCGAACTTTAGATATACAAGAACTTTAGAAGATGTAATGGAAGAAAATAATGTTTCTGGTATTGCTGGCGTTGATACAAGAAGCATTATGAAAGTTGTTCGTGACAATGGATGTTTAAAAGGATTAATTTGCGATATTGATAAACCTCTTGAAGAGTGTTTAGAAATTCTTAATAACTATGTAGAAGAAGAAAAAATGGTACCAAGTGTTTCTTCAAAAAGAATTTGGTATTCACGTACTCCTAACTCATCATTAAATGTTGCTGTTATTGACTTAGGTGTAAAAAATAGTTATATTAAAGAATTAAATAAATTTGGATGTAACGTAATTGTTTTCCCTTATAATGTTACAAAAGAAGAAATTTTAAAATATAAACCAGATGGGCTATTTATTTCTAATGGTCCAGGTAACCCCCAATATTTAGATGAAGTTATAGAAAATATTAAAAGTTTTATCGGTGTATTACCAGTTTTTGGTATTAACCTTGGCTATAATTTAATAGGTATTTCTTATGGTATTGAACCTTATAAATTAATAGCAGGGCACCATGGATTAAATTATCCTGTAAAAAATTTAGAAACAGGGAAAATTGAAATTACAGCGCAAAATTATTTATACTCATTAAATCAAGATGAATTAAATAATTCAAGTTTAGAAATTACGCATCAAAATGTAATTGACAAAGAAGCTGTAGGATTTATGGATAAAGAAAATAATGTGTTTGCTGTATTATTTGATTCTATTCCACAAATTGATCAAGATAGTGAAAATGTATTTAAAACTTTTATTAACTTAATTAAAAATAATGGAGGTAATAAACATGCCTAAAAGAAAAGACCTGAAAAAAATAATGGTAATTGGTTCTGGTCCTATTGTTATTGGACAAGGAGCAGAATTTGACTATGCTGGAACACAAGCATGTCTTGCTTTAAAAGAAGAAGGATATCAAGTAATTCTTGTAAACTCAAATCCAGCAACTATTATGACTGACTCTAAGATTGCTGATAAAGTTTACATGGAACCACTTGACTTAGAAAATGTAGCAAAAATTATCAGATACGAAAGACCTGATGGATTGATTTGTTCAATTGGAGGACAAACTGGTTTAAATTTAGGTATGCAATTATATAGAAAAGGTATTCTTGACGAATGCCGTGTAGAATTACTAGGTACAGATGCTGATGTAATTGAAAAAGCAGAGGATAGAGAATTATTTAAAAATCTATGTATCGAACTTGGGGAACCAATTATTGAATCAGAAATTGCAACAACTCTTGAAGAAGTTATTGCTGCAACAAATAAAATAGGTTATCCTGTTATTTTAAGACCTGCATTTACACTTGGTGGAACAGGTGGAGGATTTGCTGATAACGAAGAAGAATTAATTCCTCTTGCAAAAAATGCATTAAAACTATCTCCTGTATCACAAGTACTTGTTGAAAAATCAATAAAAGGATTTAAAGAAATTGAATTTGAAGTAATGAGAGATAAAAACAATACATCAATCGTTATTTGTTCAATGGAAAATGTTGACCCTGTAGGTATTCATACTGGTGACTCAATTGTTGTAGCTCCAGCTCAAACACTTACAAGCAAAGAATTTTCAATGCTAAGTAATTCTGCTTTAAAAATTATTAGAGGATTAAAAATTGAAGGTGGATGTAACGTACAATTTGCACTTGACCCTTATTCATTCAAGTATTATTTAATAGAAGTTAATCCACGTGTTTCAAGATCATCTGCACTTGCTTCTAAAGCATCAGGGTTCCCTATTGCGAGAGTTTCTGCAAAAATTGCAGTGGGATTAACACTTGATGAAATTCAAATTGCATCAACTCCTGCATCATTTGAACCAACTATTGATTATGTTGTTACAAAATTCCCAAGATTCCCATTTGATAAATTTACTACTGCCAATAGAAGTCTTTCAACACAAATGAAAGCAACTGGTGAAGTAATGAGTATCGGAAGAACATTTGAAGAATCGCTTTTAAAATCAATTAGATCTTTAGAAAATAAAGTTAATCACATTGAAATAAAAGCATTAAAAGAATTAAGTGTTGAAGAACTTCTTGATTTAATTGACAATCATACAGATGAAAGAATTTTTGCAATTGCTGAAGCATTTAGAAAAGGCGTAACTGTTGAAGAAATTTATAATTTAACAAAAATTGACAAATTCTTCTTAGATAGAATTTTAAATATTGTTGAATTTGAAAATGAAGTAAAAGAAAATGAATTTAATCTTGAAATTCTTAAAAAAGCAAAAAAATTAGGATTCTCAGATGGATATCTTGCTAATCTATGGAATTCTAATGAAAGAGATATTTATGAATTAAGGAAAGAAAATAATATCTATCCAGTATATAAATTTATCGACACATGTGCTGGAGAATATAAATCATATGTTCCATATTTCTATTCAACATATGAAAATGAAAATGAATCAATTGTAACTAAAAAGAAAAAAATCGTAGTTCTTGGTTCTGGTCCTATCAGAATTGGACAAGGTGTAGAATTCGACTATACAACAGTTCATGCGATTTGGGCTATTAAAGAAGCAGGATATGAAGCTATTATTATTAATAATAACCCAGAAACAGTTTCTACAGACTATACTGTTTCAGATAAATTATACTTTGAACCATTAACATTTGAAGATGTTATGAATATTATTGATTATGAAAAACCAGAAGGTGTTGTTGTTGCTTTAGGTGGACAAACTGCAATTAATCTTGCATCACGTTTAGATGCAGCTGGTGTAACTATTTTTGGTTCATCTGCAAAGAGTATTGATCTTGCAGAAGACAGACAATTATTCGAAGAAGCAATGGAAGAAATTAATATTCCTATGCCTAAAGGATTTGGTGTATACTCAGTTGAAGAGGCCCTTAAAGTCGCAAATGAAATTGGATATCCTGTACTTGTTAGACCATCATTTGTTCTAGGTGGTAGAATGATGCATATTGTTTACAATGATAAAGTTTTAAAAGCAAAAGTAAAAGAAGCTGTTCAATTTGATAATGAACATCCTGTACTTGTTGATAAATATATTGTTGGTCAAGAATGCGAAGTAGACGCTGTGTGTGATGGTGTTGATGTATTTATTCCAGGTATTATGGAACACATTGAAAGAACTGGTGTTCATAGTGGTGACAGTATGTCAGTATATCCTCCATATTCATTAAGTGAAGAAGTAAAAAAAGTTATTGTTGATTATACAACAAGAATTGGTATAAAACTAAATATGAAAGGTTTATATAATATCCAATTTATTGTTGATAAAGATAATAAAGTATATATTATTGAAGTAAATCCACGTTCAAGTAGAACAGTGCCGTTCCTTGCAAAATCAACAGGTATTCCTGTTGCAAATATTGCGACAAAAGTAATGTTAGGAAAAACATTAAAAGAACTTGGATATGTTGGTGTTGCTGAAAATAGAAAAAGATGGTATGTTAAATCTCCAACATTCTCATTTACAAAAATTTCAGGACTTGATGCTGTATTATCACCTGAAATGAAATCTACAGGTGAGGCAATTGGATATGATTATTCATTAAATAGAGCTTTATATAAATCATTAAAAGCATCTGGAACAAGAGTTGCAAATTACGGAACTGTATTTGCAACAATATCAGATGAAGATAAAGAAGCAACTTTACCTTTAATTCAAAGATTTTATAATTTAGGATTCAATATTGAAGCTACAAAAGGTACTGCAGCATTCTTAAAAAATCATGGAATTAAAACGCGTGTAAGAGGAAAAATTTCTCAAGGTAGCGATGAAATTTTAGAATCAATCAAAAAAGGTTATGTTACTTATGTAATAAATACAACATCTGATTCTGAAAGAGAAACAAATGATGGTAGAGCAATTAGACGTGCTGCTATTGATAATAATGTAGCAATGTTTACTTGCCTTGATACTGTAAAAGTATTACTTGATGTACTTGAAGAAATGACAATGGGTATTTCAGTAATTGACAAGGAGTAATTATGGAAAATGTAATTTTGACAATAGAAAAAAATGTACAAGTTGGTAAAGATGTTTTCTTAATGACACTTGTTGGTGATACAAAAGCTATTAAAAATTCTGGTGAATTTATTAATGTTACAATTCCAGGATATTATTTAAGAAGACCAATATCAGTATGTAGATTTAGCGATAAACATGTTGACATTTTATATAAAGTATTAGGTCATGGAACAAGAGACTTATCTACATTTGAAAAAGGAACAAAAATTGATACATTAGTTGGACTAGGAAATGGTTTTACTGTTAAAAAAGATATTAAACCATTATTAATCGGTGGTGGTATTGGTATTGCTCCACTATTTGGGCTTGCTGAAGAATTCAATAAAGTTGGAATTAAACCAACACTTGTTTATGGAGCAAGATCAAAGGATGATATTGTGCTTGTAGAAGAACTAGAAAAACTATGTAATGTTGTTGTTTGTACAGATGATGGAACACTTGGATATAAAGGAAATGTTATTGATTGTATTAAAAACAATAATATTGAATTTGATTATTATTATTCATGTGGACCACACAAAATGCTTGAGTTTTTAAGTAAAGCATATCCAAATGGATGTGTAAGCTTAGAAGCAAGAATGGGATGTGGATTTGGCGCATGTATGGGATGCTCAATTGAAACAATAAACGGTCCTAAACGTGTTTGTAAAGAAGGTCCTGTTTTTGAAGCAAGTGAGGTGAAATTCTAATGGAAAATTTAAAAATTAAATTTCTAGGTAAAGAATTTAAAAACCCAATTATTCCAGCTTCTGGAACATTTGGATTCGGTTATGAATTTAGTGACTTATATGATATTAATATATTAGGAAGTATTTCAATAAAAGGTACAACATTAGAACCAAGATACGGGAATAAACTTCCAAGAATTGCTGAATGTCCATCAGGTTTAATTAATGCGATTGGACTTCAAAATCCAGGTGTAGATAAAGTTGTAACTGAAGAATTAGTAAAACTTGATGAAGTGTATGAAGATCAAATTATTGCAAATGTTGGTGGCCACAGTGTATATGAATATACTGAAACTGTTAAAAAATTTAACGAATCGGATAAAACATTTGCTATTGAATTAAATATTTCATGTCCTAACGTTACAGGTGGAGGTATGGCTTTTGGTGTTGATCCTGATACTGCATATGAACTTGTAAAAGAAGTAAAAAAAGTGTCTACTAAACCAATTATCGTAAAACTTAGCCCAAATGTAACAAATGTTGTAGAAATGGCAAAAGCTGTTGAAAGAGCTGGAGCTGATGCAATAAGTTTAATTAATACACTTGTTGGAATGAGATTTGATTTAAAGACAGGAAAACCAATTATCGCAAACGTTAAAGGCGGTTATAGTGGTCCTGGTATATTCCCAGTTGCTTTAAGAATGGTTTATGAAGTTTCAAATGCTGTTGACCTTCCAATTATAGGTATGGGTGGTGTTTCAACTGCTTATGATGTAATTGAAATGATGTATGCTGGCGCAAGCTTAGTAATGGTTGGTGCACAAAATTTAATTGACCCTTACGCTTGTAAAAAAATAATTGATGACTTACCAAAAGTAATGAAAGAATATAATATTGAAAAATTAGAAGATATCATTGGAGGAAGAAAATAATGAGAGATGTAATTATCGCTTGTGATTTTAGCAATAAAGAAAAATTATATGATTTTTTAGTACCATTTGAAGGATTAAATCCATATTTAAAACTTGGAATGGAAATTATTTATAAAGAAGGACCTCAACTTGTAAAAGAATTACATGATAAAGGATTTAAAATCTTCTTAGATTTAAAATTACATGATATTCCTAACACTGTTGAAAAAGCAATGAAAAACATTGGAACATTAGGTGTTGAAATTACTAATCTTCATGCAGCTGGCGGAATCGAAATGATGAAAGCTGCAAGACGTGGTCTTGATAGCACAGAAGAAGGTAAAAAAACAAAACTAATTGCCGTAACACAATTAACATCAACTTCACAAGAAGTTTTAGAAAAAGAATTATTAATTGAAAAACCATTAAATGAAGTTGTTAAACAATATGCATTAAATGCAAAAGAAGCAGGACTTGATGGTGTTGTATGTTCACCACTTGAAGCTGCAATTATAAAAGAGTTAGGATTAATTTCAGTAACTCCTGGAATTAGATTTGCTGATGATTCTGCAAATGACCAAAAACGTATTGCAACACCTGCGTTTGCAAAAGAAAATGGTTCAACATATATTGTTGTTGGAAGAAGTATTACAGGAGCAGAAGATCCAGTTGCTGCATACAAAAAATGTGTAAAGGAGTTTTGTTAATATGAGTAACCAATTAGCTAAAGAAGTAGCAAAAAATTTATTAAAAATTAATGCTGTATTTTTAAAACCAAATGATCCATTCACATGGGCATCAGGTATTAAATCTCCAATCTATTGTGATAATAGATTAACTTTATCTTATCCTGAAACAAGAAAAGTTGTTGAAAATGGTCTTGCAGAAGTAATTAAAGAATATTTCCCAACTTGTGAAGTAATTATGGGTACATCAACTGCAGGGATTCCTCATGCTGCATATGTTTCTGATATCTTAGATATGCCTATGGGATATGTAAGAGGTGGAGCTAAAGACCATGGAAGAGGAAACCAAATTGAAGGTGTAGTACCTGTTGGTAAAAATGTTGTTGTAATTGAAGACTTAATTTCAACAGCTGGTTCTTCAATTGAAGTTGTAGATGTATTAAGAGAAGCGGGATGTAATGTTCTTGGTATTGCTTCAATCTTTACTTATAACTTACAAAAAGGAAAAGATAAATTATCACAAGCAAATGTAATTAATCATTCTCTTTCTAACTTTGAAACATTAGTAGAAGTTGCTGCTGAAGAAAATTACATTTCTAAAGATGATATCAAAAAAATATTAAAATTCCAAAGTAATCCAAGTGATCCTTCTTGGATGGATGAATAAAACAAAAACTCCTATGTCAAATAGGAGTTTTTTATAAATAATGTTGAAATATGAATTATATAGTTGTATAATAATATCGTGATATGTAATTATATCATAAAAAGAAGGAGGATTTTATGGAATCAAAATTTACTGGTAGATTAATTCAACTTATAGGTATTACTATTTTACAATGGCTTATCTGTGTATTTACACTAGGTATTGCTGCACCTGCAGCTGTTTGTCTTAAGGAAAGATGGATAGCAAAACATACAATTATTGATGGAAAACAATTAGTGTTTGATGGAAAAGGAATACAATTATTTGGTCAATATATCAAATGGTTATTATTAACAATCGTTACACTTGGTATTTATTCATTATGGTTAGGCATTAAAATGAAAAAATGGGTTACTAAACATACTCATTTTAAAGAAGAAGCTGCTCCTGAAGAATCAGAAGAAGAATAAAAAAATCCGACTTGTGTCGGATTTTTTACATATTATCAATTTCTTTAATTAATTCTTCAACAATTTTATCCTCAGGGATTTTCTTTATTATTTGACCTTTTTTAAATAAAATTGCTTCTTTATTTCCTCCAGCAACGCCAATATCAGCATCTTTTGCTTCACCTGGACCATTAACAGCGCATCCCATAATGGCAACTTTGATATTTTTATTTAAAGTGTTAAGATATTGTTCAATTTTACTAACGATTGGTTCCATGTTATAGTTAGTTCTACCGCATGTGGGACAACTTATTAGGGTAGGTTTATTATACATGCCCATCATTGATAAAATTTCTTTTGCTACAGGAATTTCATTTACGGGGTTTCCGGTAAGAGAAACTCTTATTGTATCACCTATACCTTCATTTAATAAAGTACCTAATACATAACTAGATCTAATTGTTCCACTATTAATTGTACCTGATTCGGTTAGTCCAATATGAATTGGGTAATCATAATTTTTCTTTAATAATCTATTAGTTTCAATACATGTATTAATATTTGTTGCTTTAATACTTAAAACAATGTTGTAAAACTCTAAAGATTCAAATAAATCTATATGATTTTTGATGCTTTCGAATAATGCTTCCGGAGTAACTCCATTATATTTTTCATATAAATGTTTTTCTAATGAACCAGAATTAATTCCAATTCTAATTGGAATATTTTTTTCTTTTGCTTTTTCGATTATTTTTTTAACATTTTCAAAAGAGCCGATATTACCTGGATTAATTCTAATTTTGTCAATACCATTTTCAATCGCAAGAAGAGCAAGCTTATAGTCAAAATGAATATCTCCTACAAGTGGAATATCTACTTGTTTTTTTATTTCGCTTATAGCATTAGCATCTTCAATATCGGATATTGTCATTCTTACGATTTGTACTCCGGCATTTTTTAAATCATTGATTTGCCTAATTGTTGAATTAATATCTTTTGTTTTTGTATTTGTCATTGATTGGATTACAACAGGATTACATCCTCCAATTATAACATTACCAATCTTAATTTCTTTTGTAGAAATAAAAATCACATCCTTTTAAAAAAACTCTAAATAATTATTTAGAGCTTGTTTTTTTCGTAGTTGTAGATTTTGTAGTAGCAGTTTTTTTAGTAGTACTAGTTTTTTTTGTTGTAGTTTTTGTTGTTGCTTCTACTGCAACTACAACTTTTTTCTTAGTTTTTCTTTGAGGTGAACGAATTCTTCCTCTTCTTAAGAAGTTATAAATTGTACTTCTAGATGCTTCTACACCATATTGTTCTTGACAAATTCTTGCGAATTCGCTGAAGTTAGTACCTCTATATTCTCTTCTGTATAATTTACAAACAAAAGTGCTAATTTCAGTGTCATAAGTATTATATGGTTTGTAATTTTTGTTTTTGTGAACTACACCATCGTATCCTTCGTTTAAAACTTGACGTTTTAAATTACGAACTTGACGAGTTGTAATATTAAGTTTTTTAGCGGCTTCAGTACCGTTAATTTCACCCATTAATAATTTTTTGATAACTCTTAATTTTCTTTTTTCAATTTTTGATAATTTTTTTGTAGGCTTTTCATTAAAGAAAGCAAGAGGATCAGCAGGTGCTTGATTTTCTTCTGCGTTTAATTCTTCGTTAGAAACAACCGTTTCTACTTCTAGTTTTTGTTCTTCCATAACTAGACTCCTTTCATCGTTTTATATTATAACACATTTTCGTATTTAATTCAAATTATTGGCTTTATAAATAGGAAATATTTATTTATGAAAAAAATAAAAAATACTATGTTTTGCAAAAAAAGAGTATAAATGTTATAATATTAAAGAGGTATAATTATGAGCTTAGAAATTTTATATGAAGATAATCACGTAATAGTTTGTGTAAAACCTGTTGGTATTTTATCACAAGAAGATTATACAAAAGATATGGATATGTTAACTATAATAAAACAATATATTAAAGATACTTACAATAAGCCTGGTAATGTTTATTTAGGATTAGTCCATAGATTAGATAGAATGACCGGTGGTATAATGGTTTTTGCTAAAACATCTAAAGCCGCAACAAGACTTAATGAACAAATAAGAAATCATAATTTTAAGAAAAAATATTATGCTGTTGTAAAAGGTGTAATAGAAGGAAAAGGTCATTTAGAAAATTATCTTATTAAAGATGATAAAGAAGTCAAATCTTATGTAGGTAATGCAAAAAGTGGGAAACTTGCAATATTAGATTACGAAGTAAAAAATATTGTAAATGGTAATTCATTAGTTGATGTTAATTTAAAAACAGGTAGACATCATCAAATAAGGGTTCAATTTTCTCATATAAACCATCCTTTATTAGGAGATAAATTATATGGTGAAAATACTAATGTTGATTTAATGTTATATGCTTATTCATTAACTTTTAATCATCCTATTACAAAAGAAGAAATGACTTTTGAGAAAATTCCTAATACAAAAAACTGGAATATGTATTTTTAGTATTCTTAACTTGCAAAAATAGTCATTTTGTTGTATAATATATGAGGAATTATAATAGAAAGTATTGGTAATAAAAAATGAGTGAAATATTAAAAAATAAAAGAATATTTACATCAGAATCTGTTACAGAAGGACATCCAGATAAAATTTGTGACCAAATTAGTGATGCTATTTTAGATGATATTTTAGCACAAGATCCTAATTCTCGTGTTGCATGTGAAGTTTCAGTTACAACTGGACTTGTACTTGTTATGGGAGAAGTAACAACAAAAGGTTATTGTGATGTACAAAAAACTGTAAGACAAGTTGTTGATGAAATTGGATATAATCGTGGTAAATTTGGTTTCGATAGTGAAAATCTTGCAGTACTTGTTGCTTTAAATGAACAATCTCCAGATATTGCAATGGGTGTTGATACAGATGGTGCTGGTGACCAAGGTATGATGTTTGGTTACGCATGTAGAGAAACAGAAGAATTAATGCCACTTCCAATTATGTTGTCACATAAACTTGCTAAACGTTTAACTGATTTAAGAAAATTAGAAGGTCATAAAGAATTAAGACCTGACGGTAAAACTCAAGTTTCTGTTGAATATGATGATGAAGGTAACGCTGTTAGAGTTGATACAATAGTTGTTTCAACACAACATGATGAAGAAGTTACTCAAGAATATTTAAGAAACTTAATTTTAGAAGAAGTAATTAAACCTATCATTCCAAGTCATTTAATGGATGAATCAACAAGAATATTTGTTAATCCAACTGGAAGATTCGTTATTGGTGGACCTAAAGGAGACTCTGGGTTAACTGGTAGAAAAATTATCGTAGATACTTATGGCGGATATGCTCCTCATGGTGGTGGTGCATTTAGTGGTAAAGACCCAACTAAAGTTGATAGAAGTGCATGTTATATGGCAAGATATGTTGCTAAAAACATGGTTGCAGCTGGATTTGCTGATAAAATGCAAATTCAATTATCATATGCAATTGGTGTTGCAGAACCAACATCAATTTGTGTGGAAACTTTTGGAACTTCAAAATATAAAGAAGTTGAATTAATCGAAATTATTAGAGAAAACTTTGAATTAACTCCAAAAGGAATTATTACTAGCCTAAATTTAAGAAGACCTATTTATAAACAAACTGCTGCTTATGGTCATTTTGGTAGAAATGATTTAGATCTTCCTTGGGAAAAACTTGATAAACAAGAACAATTAAAAAAATATTTAAATTAAAAAGGAGAACATTATGAAAATTTGTATTATTGGAGCAGGAAGCACTTATACTCCAGAATTAATTGAAGGTATTATTAATAAAAGAGATTCATTACCATTAACAGAACTTGATTTAATGGATATTGATGAAAGAAAATTAAATATTGTTGGTAGTTTATGCCAAAGAATGATTGAAGCTGCAGGTCTTCCTTGTAAAACTAGACTTGTTTTAAATGATTATGAAGAAGCATTAAAAGGTGCTGATTTCGTTTTAGCACAAATTCGTGTAGGTAAACTTCCAGCACGTGTTAAAGATGAAAAAATACCTCTTAAATATAATTTAATTGGTCAAGAAACATGTGGTATTGGTGGAATGTTCAAAGGATTAAGAACAATTCCTGTTATGATGAATATTGTTAAATTAATGGAAAAACATTGTCCAAATGCATGGTTAATTAACTTCTCAAATCCATCTGGTATGATTGTTGAAGCATTATTAAATTATACTAATGTTAAAATGATTGGTTTATGTAACGTTCCAATCAATACAATTGATGGTATCAAAAGACATATGAATTTACCAAATGCAAACATTGAATACATTGGTTTAAATCACTTTGCTTATATTACAAAAATTGAACAAGATGGTAAAGACTATTTACAAGATGCATTAGATGCAGGTCTTAACAGTGAATCAATGAAAAATATTCCAGCTAGTGGATTTACTAAAGAACAAATTGCTGCAATTGGTGCAATTCCTACATCTTACTTAGAATATTATTATTTCAAAAATAGTAAACTTGAAAAATTATTACACAGTGAAAAATCACGTGGTGAAACTTGTATGCAAATTGAAGAAGAACTATTAAAAATCTATCAAGATAGTGAACTTCATGTTAAACCTGCACAACTTTCAAAACGCGGTGGTGCTAGATATTCAGAAGTAGCAATTTCACTTGTTGATTCTATTTGGAATGATAGAAATGATATTCATGTTGTTAACGTATTAAATAATGGTGCTCTTCCATTCTTAGCTGATGATGATGCTGTTGAAATTAGAGCATATGTTGGTAAAGATGGTGCTAAACCTCTTCCACTTGAAAGTGATGTAAATGATCATATCAAAGATTACATTAAACAAGTAAAAGCGTATGAAAAACATGCTGTTAAAGCTGCTATCAATGGTGATAAAATTGAAGCTATGCGTGCATTAATGTCAAATCCACTTGTTGCTGATTTAAACACTGCAAGTGCTTGCTTTGACGAATTACTAGAAGCACATAAAGAATTTTTACCACAATTTAATAAGGAAGAAAAATAATGAAAAAATATGTAATTGGCGTTGATGGTGGAAACACTAAAACAGATTATTTATTATATGATATAGAAGGTAATTTTGTTGATGGAGTAAGATGTGGCACATGCAGTCATGAATCACCAAAAATTGGTTCATTTAATGGTGCTTATATTGAAATGAACAACCAAATTACAAACCTTCTAAAACGTAACAATTTAACAATCGAAGATGTTGAATCTGGCGCATTTGGACTTGCTGGAGTTGATGCTCCATTCCAAAAGAAAGCATTAGAAGAAGCTGTTGAAAAAATTGGTTTCAAAAAATATCAAGTTGTAAATGATGGTTTCTTAGGAATTAAAGCTGCATCTCCAACAGGAACTGGTGTTTGTTCAATTAATGGAACAGGTACAGTAAATGTTGGTATTGATGAAGATGGTAAATGGATGCAAGTTGGTGGAATCGGATATGTTGCAGGTGATGAAGGCGGCGGCTCATTCCTGGCAAGAGCTACAGTAAGAATTGCTTTTGATGAAGCATTCAGATTTGGTCCAAAAACAAAAGTTACTGAAGATGTATTTAAAATGTACGGTATTGAATCTAAAAAAGAATTCAGTGACGCAATCGTAGGAAAAAGAATTGATTCTACATATTTAATTAAATCATTATTCAATCGTGCAAATGAAGGTGATGAACCTGCTATTAAAGTTCTAGAAACTGCAGGTGAAAATATGGGTAGATCAACTTCAGGTGTTATTGCTGAAATTAATTTATTAGAGCCTATTAATGTTATTTTAGCTGGTTCAGTTTGGGCTAAAGCAACTAACTTTAATATGTTAAATAAATTCAAAGAAACAGTTAAAAACTTAACCAAAAAAGAATGTAATTTTATTGTTTTAAATGAACCTCCAGTACTTGGTGCAATACTTTGGGCATTAGAAATTGCTAATGGATATCTTCCTACTAGCGAAACAAAAAACAAAATTTTAAATTCTATCATTGAGTATCAAAATAAACAAAATTAATATAAAAAGCTTTTCGAGTTTTATCGAAAAGCTTTTTTTTGTTTGAAATACGTTAATTTAAATTTAAATTAAAGAATATAATATTTAATAAAATGTATTACATTAAAGTAAAGGAAAAATACTAATATTAAAATCATATTTTTTATAATTTATAATAGTTGAAAAAAAAGATAAAATATGTTATAATAAGAAAGAAAATAGAAAAGTATAAATGAATGGTGATTTTATGTTAAACAAATTAAAAGAACTTTTAAAAAATAGCATATTTAGTGTTATAAATAATTTAGGTTATGTTGATGGTGTTATTATTAAAAATAGTGATGATATCATATTAGAAATGCCTAAAGACAAAGATCATGGAGATTACGCAACAAACACAGCTATGAGACTTGCTAAAGTTGCTAAAAAACGTCCGCTTGATATTGCAAATGAAATTATCAATGGTCTTAACAAAGATGAATTACATTTATCAAATATTGAAATAGCAGGACCAGGATTTATTAATTTCACAATTGATAAAAACTTTGTTTTAGATATTGCACTTAAAATCAATAAAGAAGTTGATAATTATGGATCTTCAAATATTGGTAAAGGAACAAAAGTTTGTTTAGAATTTGTTTCTGCTAATCCAACTGGATATTTACATGTAGGTCATGGACGTGGTGCAGCTTATGGTGATTCTCTTGCTAGAATTATGAATAAAGCTGGATACAATGTTCATAAAGAACACTATGTAAATGATGCAGGTAATCAAATTACAAACATGGCTTTATCTGTATATGAACGTTATAAGGAATTATTTGGTTTACAAGCAGAAATGAAAGATGATTATTATCATGGTAAAGAAATTATTACTGTAGCTGCTAAAGTAAAAGATGCTTATAGCGATAAATATTTAAATAACTTTGATATGGATTTCTTTAAAGAATTTGGTACAAATGAATTATTAAATAATTTAAAAAATGATTTAAATAAATTTAATGTTACATTTGATACATGGTTCTCAGAAAAGAGTTTATATAAAAATGGTGCAGTAAGTGGAGTATTATCTTTATTAAATGAAAAAGAATTCACATATAAAAAAGATGATGCTTTATGGCTTAAAACATCAAATTACACAGATGAAAAAGATAGAGTAATTGTCAAAAGTGATGGAAGCTACACATATCTTTTACCAGATATAGCATATCATGCTAATAAATTATCAAGGGGATATGACCACTTAATTGATGTACTTGGAGCTGATCACCATGGATATATTGATAGATTAAAAGCTGCAGTGTCAATGGTTGGTGGTAACTCTAACTTAATTGATGTTGAAATTCTTCAAATGGTAAGAGTTTTAGAAAATGGTGTAGAAGTAAAAATGAGTAAACGTAGTGGTAAAGCAATCACTCTTGTAGACTTAATGGAAGAAGTAGGAACTGATGCTTTAAGATATTTCTATGTTGCTAAATCATTAAGTACTCATATGGATTTAGACCTTGATTTAATGAAACAAAAATCAAATGATAATCCTGTATTCTATGCCCAATATGCACATGCTAGAATTTGCAGTATATTTAAAAATGCAAAAGAAGCAAATATTGAATTTGCTCCTGTAACATCTTTTAAAAATATTGATCCAAACACTGTAAATGAATTATGCTTAACTTTATTACAATATCAAAGTGTAATTGAAGAAGTTGCAGAAAAACGACTTGTTCATAAACTTACTCATTATATTGATGAACTTGCTTATAAACTTCATAGTTATTATAATGATCAAAAAGTAATAACTGATGATGTTAATTTAGTAATGGAGAAATTAACAATTTTAAAAGCAGTACAAATAGTATTAAGTAATGCATTAAATTTAATTGGTGTATCAGCACCTGAAAAAATGTAAAAAAAACATTCAAAAAGAATGCTTTTAATGGTGTCCTCAAAAGGAGTTGAACCTTTATCATAAGAATCGGAATCTTATATTTTATCCGTTAAACTATGAGGACGTATAATAACTATTCATATTATACCATAAAAGTATATTTAAATTAATTAATTTAGTAAATAATACCTGTATGGTATATAGATTTAGTAGAAAAGGTGATATTATGTCAGCAGTAGTACAACTAGATAAAATAAAACAAAACTTAATTGAATATCCGAATGTAAGAATTATTGCCGCAACAAAATATTTTAACATTGATAAAATGAACGAGTTAATTGATGCAGGAATTAATGAAGTTGGAGAAAACAGAAAAGATTCGTTTCTAGAAAAATACGAACAATTAAAGGATAAAAACTTAATTTGGCATTATTTTGGAGTTATTAAAATTCCTCCGAAATTATCAACAACTTTTATTGATAGTATTGATTATTTGCATTCACTAGATTCAATAGATCTTGCAAATGCAATAAATAAAACTAGAAAAAAACCAGGAAAATTAAAATGTTTTGTTCAAGTTAATTTATCTAATAATTCTAATAAAACAGGTTTAACAGAAGCAAAAGTTATTCCATTTATAAAAAATCTTGCAAAATATGAAAAAATTGAAGTAGTAGGATTAATGACAATTGCAGAAATGACTTTTGATGATGAAATTCTAGAAGGATATTTTAAAACATTAAAGGAATTACAAGAAGAAGTTCAATCATTAAAACTTCCACATGCTCCATGCACTGAACTTTCAATGGGAATGAGTAATGATTATAAACTTGCAATTAAAAATGGTGCAACTATGATTAGAATAGGAACACTACTTTCTAAATAAGAATTGAGGTATTATATGTTTGGAAGTAAACGTAAAGAAATAAGAAAAATAGGTTCAGCTTTCGATCGCCTTCTAAATTATACGTTAACAAAAGATGAAGATTTAAACACTCAATTAATTGATCTTGCAGATATTTTAATGGCTAATAGACCTATACTTGCAAACTTTGAAGAAATTAAAAGTGTAAGTGAAGTAAATTACGCAATATCATTTTTATCTGGAGTTGTTTATGCTCTTGGTGGTACTGTATATAGTTTAGGTAATGAAATCCGTTTGTTTGCAACAGGTGTTGCATTTGAGGATGGATCATTACAAAAATATGTAAAAGATTTTGGTAATGAAAAATAAACATGTTAAATAGATTATCAGACTATTATCAAGAAGCCATTGATGGAAATATTGTATTAACAAAATTTCTTGATTTAGAAGAAATCAATCAAATAAAGTCACTTGAAAAAGATGGTCTTAAAGTATATTTTTATGGTGGATATAATGATGCTGAACGCGTTAGAGCAATAATCCAGTATAAAGAATATGATGAACCATCAAATGAAGATTTTAATATTAAAATTTATCATACAACATTTAACAAAAATTATAAAGATATCGGTCATAGAAATGTTCTTGGAAGCATAATGACGCTTGGTATTGAAAGAAATACATTTGGTGATATTTATATTGTTGATAATAATATTTATTTATTTGTTTCTAGTGAGATAGAAAAATATTTAATAAATAATATTCCATTAATTAATAATCAAAATTTAGTTTTTAAATTAACAGATAATATAGAAGAAAATCATAAAAAAGAAGAAGTAATAAAAACGATAAATGTTGCAAGTTTAAGACTTGATGCTGTTATTTCTAGAGCATTAAATATTAGTAGAAATGATGCTACAGAATTAATAGAAAGTGGACTTGTATCAATAAATCATAAAATTATAAAATCCATTACACATAAGTGTAATGAATTAGAAATAATAAGTATTCGTAAATTCGGAAGAATTACAATACTAGAAAATGTGAAAACAACTAAAAAAGATCGCCTTGTATTAAAAATTGGCGTAAAACATTAGGAGAGAATATGAAAGAGTATAAAGATACGTTATTGATGCCAAAAACAGATTTCCCTATGAGAGGAAATTTAGGTGTTAATGAAATTCCAGTTGAAAAGAAATGGGAAGAATCAAAAATTTATGAAAAATTATTAAAGAAAAATGAAGGAAGAGATACATTCTTCTTACACGATGGTCCTCCATATGCAAATGGTAGTATCCACGTTGGTCATGCATTAAATAAAGTTTTAAAAGATTTTTTAATTCGATATAAGAGTATGAATGGTTTTTATTCACCATATTTACCAGGTTGGGATACACATGGTCTTCCAATAGAAACTGCTCTTTCAAAAAATCAAAAAATTAATCGTAAAGAAATGAGTGTTGCTGCATTCAGAAATCTTTGCGAAAAATATGCATTAGAACAAGTTGAAATTCAAAAAGCAGGATTTAAACGTTTAGGTATTTTAGGTGAATGGGATGAACCATATATCACTTTAAATCATTCATATGAAGCTGAACAAATCAGATGCTTTGGTAAAATGGCTGCTAAAAACTTAATTTTCAAAGGATTAAAACCAGTATACTGGTCTCCATCTTCTGAAACAGCATTAGCAGAAGCTGAAATTGAATATCATGATGTAAAAAGTAGTTCAATTTATGTAGCGTTTAAAGTAGTTGATGGAAAAAATATTTTATCAAATGCATGCGAACTTGTAATATGGACAACAACTCCTTGGACAATGCCAGCTAACCTTGCAATTTGTGCAGGTCCTGAAATTGAATATTCAGTTATTATGTCAGGCGAAAGATTCTTCGTTGTTGCTACAGAATTGATCAATACTGTTTGCGAAACAATTGGTTTAAAAGATGTTATAGTTGTAAAAAGACTTCTTGGTGCAGATTTAGAAGGTATTACATATAAACATCCATTATATGATAGAATTTCACCAGTTATTTTAGGTGATCACGTTACACTTGATGCAGGTACTGGTCTTGTTCATACTGCTCCAGGTCATGGGGAAGATGACTTCATCGTTGGTAAAAAATATGGACTTGATGTATTATGCCCTGTAGACAGCCGTGGTTATTTAACAAGTGAAGCAGGTGAATTTGAAGGTTTATTCTATGAAGAATCAAATAAGGTTATTTTAAATAGATTAAATGAAGAAAATGCATTATTAAAAGAAATTGAAATTGTACATAGTTATCCACATGACTGGCGTACTAAAAAACCAATTATCTTTAGAGCAACAGCTCAATGGTTTGCATCTATTGAACATTTTAAAGAAGAAATCTTAAATGCTATTAAAAATGTTCACTGGGTACCATCTTGGGGTGAAGTTAGAATTTCAAATATGATCAAAGATAGAGCAGATTGGTGTATTTCACGTCAAAGAGTATGGGGTGTTCCAATTCCAATTTTCTATGCTGAAGATGAAACACCAATTATTGATCAAGATGTAATAAATCATGTTGCTTCATTATTTGAAGAATATGGATCAAATGTTTGGTTTGAACGTGAAGCAAAAGATTTATTACCAGAAGGTTATACTCATCCAGGAAGCCCTAATGGAAAATTCACAAAAGAAACAGATATCATGGACGTGTGGTTTGACTCAGGAACAAGTCATCATGCAGCATTAAAACAAAAATATGGCGTTGAGCAAGCAGATGTTTACTTAGAAGGTTCTGACCAATATCGTGGTTGGTTCAACTCAAGTTTATCAACTGGTGTTGCATTAACTGGTAAAGCTCCATATAAAACTGTATTAAGCCATGGATTTACACTTGATGGTGAAGGAAGAAAACAATCTAAATCATTAGGTAATACAATTGATCCTAATAAAGTTTGTTCAGAACTTGGTGCTGATATCTTCAGACTTTGGGTTGCAAGTGTTGAATATCAAGCTGACGTTAGAGTAGATAACAACTTACTTCGTCAAGTAAGTGAATCATATAGAAAAATCAGAAATACTTTTAGATTCTTACTTGGTAACGTATTTGATTTTGATCCAAAAGAAAATAAAGTTGAATTTGATAAAATGCCTGAAATTGATCAATTCATGATTTGCAAATTAAATGAAGTTGTTAAAGCATCTCATGAAGCTTATAATGCTTATGAATTTGCAGAAGTATTTAGAACTGTATTAAATTTCATGACTAATGAACTTTCATCATTTTATTTAGATTTTACTAAAGATATCTTATACATTGAAGAAGCTGATAGTTTAGCAAGAAGAAGTATCCAAACTGTATTCTATGAAACTTTACTAGCTTTAACGACTGTATTAACACCAATTATTCCTCATACAACTGAAGAAGTATATAGTTATATGCCTGGTGATAAAGAAGAAAGTATCTATTTAGTAGATATGTACAAATATACTCATTATCATCAATCTACAGAATTATTAAACAAATATGAAGAATTAATGGAAGTTAGAAGTGATGTTCTTAAAGCTCTTGAAGAAGCAAGAACTGCAAAAGTTATCGGTAAGAGTATGAATGCATTAGTAACATTATATCCAACTGATAAAGTTGCAAAATTATTAACTACATTAAAAGTTGATTTAAAACAAGTTTTAATCGTTTATGATTTTGTTGTATCATCAAATGATATTGAAGCAACTGCATATCCTTCTGGAAAAATTAAAGTAGAACCAGCAACTGGTGAAACTTGTAGCAGATGTTGGCAAATTGTTCCAACACTTAATCCAGATGAATTATGTGAAAGATGTGCTAAAGTAGTTGCTAATTTAAAAAAATAAATTTATTAAAAAGGAGCTCGTGAAATGATTATATATTTTTTCAAAGATCGTAGTAAAGAAAGAGTAGATTTCGGACAATTAATTGACGAATATTTTGATAAGTTAGAAAATACAATTTTAACATCAAATGACGATGAATTTGTTGCAACATTTAACTTACCAGAATTTGAAACATCATATAGATATTTAATCACAAAACGTTCACGAGTTTCTAGTTTATATAGACTTAATCCTAATTTCGTAAACACATTCTTACTTTGTGAAATACCAGATGATGTTCCACTATTTGTTTTAAGACTAATTCTTAAACAAATAGATGAATTATGTAAAATATTTGAATTTGCAATTTATCATGAAAGAATCGAAAATATTAAAGAATTTAATATGTTCGAACTAATTACATTATTACAAAAGGAAAGAACTAAATTTTTAGAAAATAATCCTCAAATCAAAAAATATTCAGTTGATCAAGACTTATTAAATGAAGTCTGTACATATCAATCTATGATAAGAGAACTTCCAAGTGTAGTAAAAGATGATATTGTTGCTAATCCTTATATAGTATTAAAAGATGGTAATGACAATGTTTATTTTAGTGTAAATTGGCATGTAGGTTTACCTACAACATTCCCTCCTCAACTTGATTTTGTTCATATTGAAGAAGAAGAAAATTTTGTAAATTTAGTACCTATACAAGTGTTTTATAAATATATAGAAAAACTAATGTATGAAATTAAGGATAGTTCAATTGGTATTAAAATTAGATACTTAAATGAAAATGCTAGTTTAAAAGCTAGAAAATATATTAGAAAAATGAGAAAATCATTTTTATCAACATACAAATATGAAAATATTAAATTAATAGATTTAATTGAAAAATAGGAGAATTAATATGCAAATTAATAAATATATTGACCACACATTACTTAAAGCTTTTGCTACACAAGAGGAAATTAAAAAACTTTGTGAAGAAGCAAAAAAATATGATTTCAAAAGCGTATGCGTAAATCCTGCAAATATTAAATTTGCAAAGGAATGTTTAGAAGGATCAGACGTATTAGTTTGTACAGTTATTGGATTCCCTCTAGGTGCTAATACAAAAGAAGTTAAAGCATTAGAAACAATGGATGCTATTAATAATGGTGCTGATGAAATCGATATGGTTATCAACGTAGGTAAAGCAAAAGAAGGAGATTTTGCTTATATCGAAAATGAAATTAAAATGGTTGTTGCAGCTAGTGCTGGAAAAACAACTAAAGTTATCATTGAAACTTGCTATTTAACAGATGAAGAAAAAGTTAATTGCTGTCTTGCAGCAAAACGTGCTAATGCTACATTTGTTAAAACATCAACAGGATTTGGTACAGGTGGTGCTACAGCTGAAGATATCAAATTAATGAGAGAAACTGTTGGACCTGAAATGGGTGTTAAAGCAAGCGGTGGAGTAAGAAACTTAGCTGATTTAGAAGTTATGGTTGAAAACGGGGCAACTCGTATTGGTGCATCTAGCGGTGTAGCAATAATGGAAAACCTAACTAGCAACAGCGATTACTAGGAGGAAACTATGATCGAAAAAACACCTCATATTGAAGTATGTGAAGAAGGTAAGATTGCAAAAATCGTTTTAATGCCTGGAGATCCTCTACGTGCTGAATACATCGCAAAAACTTATTTAAAAGATGTTGAATGCTTTAACAGAGTAAGAGGAATGTATGGATTTACTGGAACTTTTAATGGTAAAAGAATATCAGTAATGGGTTCAGGTATGGGTATGCCAAGTATTGGAATTTATTCATATGAATTATTCAAATTTTATGGAGTTGAAAAAATCATCAGAATTGGTTCTGCAGGTGCATATGATCCAAATTTAAAACTATTTGATGTAGTTGTTGCAAAAGAAGCATACAGTGAATCATCTTTCGCTAAAACTCAAGGTGGAGAAACAAGAGATGTAATTGCTGGTAATGAGGAATTAAATCAACAATTAATTAAAATTGCAAATGATTTAAATATTCCAGTTCACTATGCAAGAATACACTCATCAGATGTTTTCTATCGTGAAGGTGATTCAATTGTTGAACACATGTATAAAGATAAAGAATGTGTATGCGTAGAAATGGAATCATTTGCTTTATTCCATAACGCTAATGTTCTTGGTAAAAAAGCTGCATGTGTATTAACAATTTCAGATTCACTTGTTACACATGAAGTTACTACCTCAGAACAACGTCAAACAGCATTCAACCAAATGATGCAAATTGCATTAAATCTTGCTGAATAATAAAAAAATAACACTTGAGAATATCTTCTTTAAAAGATGTTCTTAAGTGTTTTATATTGTTTAATATAAATAAATTTGGATATAATAAATAATATCCATTTGGAGGTAAATATGGAATTAAACAAAATCGAAATGAATGGATTTACATTATATCATATTCCAAATAACAAATTTAAAACTTTCACAATCGGTGGATACTTTTTTAGACCATTAAAAAAAGAAGGAATGCTTGAAACTTCTGTTTTATCAAATATGATGATGAAATATAATCAAAACTATCCATCAGAACAACTATTAACAAAACATTTAGAAGAATTATATGGTACTAGTTTATATGTTGGTTTTAATAGAATGGCACTAGTTAATTCCCTTTCATTTGTTATTAAAATGATAAATGATGAATATATTGAAGATAAAAACATTGATCTATTTAATGAAACTATAAAATTGCTAAGTGATACAATTAATAAACCATTATTTGAAGAACAAAAATTCAATTTAGAAAAAGAATTATTAATTGAGGATATTGAAAGAGTGCATGATAATAAAGTTCAATATGCAACATTAAAATTTATTAAATCAATGTATGAAAATGAAACTTGCAGATATTCAATTGCTTCAATGAAAGAGGAAGCAGAAAACTTAACATTAGAAGATATAAAGAAAGAATACGAATTAATCTTTAAATCAAAGAAAATCTTTTATGTTATTGGAAATATTGAATTTGAAAGAATTGTTGAAGCATTCAATCAATTAAAATTTGATGATGTTGAAATTGATGAGCTAAAATTCATTGACTATGAAACAAAAGATATTCATAAAGTTAATGAAATAATAGAATATGAACAAAATAATCAATCAATAATTTTAATGGGATACAGAACTGAAATTAGAGAAAAAGATGAATTATATCCTGCAATGTTTTTATTAAACAATATGCTAGGGGGATTCTTCCATTCAACACTTTTCCAAGAAATAAGGGAAAAACATTCTTTGGCTTATACAATAAGTAGTGATTATAGTTCTAAAAAAGGAACATTCGTAATTACTGCTGGAATTAGTGCAAATAAATATAATGAATTTAAAGAAATTGTTCAAAATATCCTTAATGATTATAAGAATGGTTTTATTGATGATGAAACAATTAACTTAACAAAGAAAATGTTAATCAATGCACAATATAAAATAGCTGATCAACCATCATATGGACTTAGTAGTATTTTAAAAGATATGAACGATGAAACAGAAAGATCAATTGAAGAAAAAATAGAAACAATTGCAAATATCAAAAAAGAAGAACTAATTGAATGTGCAAAAAGATTAAAACTTGATACTATTTTTTTCTTGGAGGGAACGAAATGAAAATAATTGAAAACAAGAAAATCCAAGAAAAATATTATAAAAAGGTTCTAAATAATGGCTTAACTGTATTTTTAATGCCGAAGACTGATTTCTATAAAACCTACGCGATTTTCGCAACAAAATTTGGTTCTAGAGATACAGAATTTATTCCAAGAGGAAGTTCTGAATATATAAAAACACCAGAAGGAATTGCTCATTTCTTAGAACATAAACTATTTGAACAAGAAGATGGAAATGACGCATCTAATTTATTTGCAAGTTATGGAGCAGATGTTAACGCATTTACAACAAATAGCCAAACAGCTTATCTATTTTCTACAACATCAGATGTTTCTAGTTCTGTTGAATTACTATTAGACTTTGTACAAACTCCTCACTTTACAAAAGAAGGTATTGAAAAAGAACAAGGAATCATTGAACAAGAACTATTAATGTATTTAGATCAACCACAAAATATTCAATATTATGGAATTTTAAAAGCATTATACAAAGAAAATAGCATTAGAAATGAAATTGGTGGTACAGTTGATTCTATTAAAGAAATAAATGAAGATTTACTATATACATGTTATAACACATTTTATCATCCGTCAAATATGACACTTGCTATAATTGGTAATTTTGATAAAGATGAAATGATTACTTTAATTGAAAATAATCAAAACAAAAAATCATTTGATGAACCTAAAGAAATCATTAGAAAATATCATATTGATGATGATCAAGTAAATGAAAAAAATAGTTATGTTGATATGAACGTTTTTATCCCAAAAGCAACAATTGGTATAAAATTTCCATATAAAAAATTAAATCCTCTTGAATCATTAAAAAGATTTACTGCTCTTGAAATCCTTATTGATTTATACTATGGTGAATCAACAGAAATTTATGAAGATTTAATGAATAATGGTTATATAAACAATAGTTTTGAATATTCATTATATTATGATGAAACATATGGCCATTTATTACTAAGTGTAGATAGTCAAACACCAGATAGTTTTATAGAAAAAAATAAAGAAATTTTAAATTTAATAAAGAAATCTGATATTAATGAACAAGATTTTAATAGAATTCGAAAACTTTATATTGCAAGAGCAATCAAAAGATTCAATTCTTTAGAATATGTGGCAAACTCAATCGTTGAATCACATATGGATGGACATAACATATTTGATTATATTGAAATTTTAAACAAAATATCAATTGAAGATTTACATAATGTAAGAGATTTATTTGATGATAAATATACATCAACATTTATCATTTTCCCATCAGATAATAAATAAAGAAAATCAAAACGAACATGGAATCTGTTCGTTACGATTTTCTTTTTTAATTTAAATTTAGTTTAATCATAAAATCAACGTTATTGCAACTAGGATATAAATATTTAATATTATAAATATCAATATTATTATAAAAAGTACTATCAAATAAAATCTTTATGTCATTTCTTATTATGTTATTTAATAAATTTT
>JAZKYN010000135.1:0-19971 GCA_045612145.1 Bacilli bacterium | reverse complement strand
ATTTAATATTAAAGATTAATAAAATTAAAGCAATTTTAGAAGATTTATAGAAATCGAATTAGTCTTTATATTGAATTTAAAATTTCATCTTCTATAAGAGACGATTTTATTTTAAAAAAGGAGCAAAAAATGAAACAAATTGAATTAACAAAGTTTTTAAATGAATTGTATCCAGAAGAACTTGCAAGCAATTTTGATATTGGTAAAATAAGCCTACAATTTGGATCTAATAACAAAGAAATTAAGAAAGTGATTATTGCTTTAGATGGAACAACTGATGTTGTTAATCAAGCTATTTCTAATAATTGTGATCTGTTGATTACACATCATCCATTTATGTTTGCGCCTTTATTATCATTAAATTATGATAGTGTTTTTGGCCAAAAAATGATAAAAGTTTTATCAAACAAACTTAATGTTTTTTCTATGCATACAAATTTTGATGTAGGAAATAATGGAATGAACGATATTCTTGCCAAAAAACTTGAATTATCTGATATTCATTATATAAAAGATGAACTAGATTCATCTTGTTTAATGCGTATTGGTAATATAAATGAGATGAAACTATCTGATTTAGCTGATAAAGTTATCGATAAGTTAAAACAAACTTCTGTTAAAATTATTGGTAATAAGGATAAAAAAATTAAAACAGTTGGTATCGTAGGTGGTTCAGGCAGTAGTGAATTTAATAATGCCCTAAGGTATAAATGTGATTGTTTTATAACAGGAGAAATCCATCATCACATTGGCTTAGAAGCAGTAGAACAAGGCCTTTGTATGATCGAAGTCAATCATGCTGTAGAAGCGTTGTTTAAAGAAAATTTAAAAGATATTTTACATGAAAAATTTCCTGAACTTGAAATAATGATTGCTGATGAAAAAGATCCATTTGAAAGTTATACAAAATAAAAAATAAAAAACCAAAGATTAAATCTTTGGTTTTTATTTAGCTTATTAAGCTTCTACGATTGCTTCAACTGGGCAGTTTTCTTGGCAAGCACCACAATCGATACATTGATCAGCATCGATTACGTAGATATCGCCTTCAGAAATACATTCAACTGGACAGTTAGCAGCACATGAACCACATGCGATACATGCATCTGTAATTTTTTTAGGCATAATTTTTACCTCCGTTTTAAATGTCCTCTAAATTATATTTTATATTTGAAAAAAAATCAAGGATATTGATAATAAAACATTTTTTGATTTCGCATATAACTTGAAAAAAAACAAAATATTTGATATAATTCAATTAATAAAAATAAAAAGGAGGAAGTAGTATGATTCCATGGTGGGTTGGATTAATTATTGGTATAGCTTGTTTACTTGTTGGTTTTGTTGTAGGTTTCTTAGTAATGCGTGCAATATTTACTAAACAATTAAAAGATAATCCTCCAATTAATCGTGATATGATTAGAGCGATGTTCATGCAAATGGGTAGAAAACCTTCTGAAAAAGATATTACTCGTGTAATGAACTCAATGAATCAATACAAGTAAAAAAGAAATCTGTTATTCAGATTTCTTTTTATTTTTAAATAAGTACATTTTATTTTCAGTATGATTAATTAGTCTTTTATAATTTGGAATATGTTTTATTATTACTAAAATAGAAACAATTATGCAAAATATTAATAAATGAACATCATTTATTTTAAATGCTACAAAACTAAGAAATAGTGCGATAGTACATGAAGTTGAAGCAACTGAAACGTATTTTGTAATAATAAAGAATGTTAAGAAGAAGACAAGGGCTAGGAGAAACATTGGAAAACAATAAACTGCTAATATTCCCGCAACTGTTGAAATGCCTTTGCCACCTTTAAATTTAATAAAAATAGGGTATAGATGTCCAATAAAAGCTGCTAAACCATAATATAATGGATTTATGTTTAATGTAAATAATTCACTACTTGATTCAATCATTAATTTTGATATAAGTACGAAAAATCCGCCCTTAATAGAATCTAAAATAAAAACAAGAACACCAAAAAAAGGTCCTAATAGTCTTGATGCATTTGTTGCCCCAATATTGTGACTTCCGTGTTCCCTAATGTCAATGCCTCGAGATTTTCCTACAATAACGCCAAAAGGTATTGATCCAAATAAATATGCAAATATCAGCATTAAAATTGGTAATACATTCCCCATAAAACGACCTCAACTTTCTCGTAAATTATATCAAATTAAGCAAGTAAATTCAATCAAATTAAAACAAAAATGATTATAATAAATAAAGTTTTTTTGTAATTTTATGTAAAATAAAAGTATGTAATTGTCAATTTATATGCGTTTTAGTTATATATTTTAACTATTTTACTTGTCAAAAAAAATGTTTTATGCTATAATAAGAAAATGTAGTATTATTGAAAAAATTAGAAAGGGTGATATCATGTCTAAAAACACATATAATGAGGATTCGATACAAGTCTTACAGGGTTTAGAAGCAGTAAGAAAAAGACCTGGGATGTATATTGGTTCAACTGACTCAAGAGGCTTACATCATTTAGTGTGGGAAATCGTTGATAACGCAATTGATGAAGCTTTATCTGGATATGGAACTCAAATTATTGTAAATATTCATAAAGATAACAGTGTAGAAGTATCAGATAATGGTCGTGGTATTCCTACTGGTATACATAAAGTTGAAAAAAGACCTACACCAGAAGTTATATTTAATACTTTACATGCTGGTGGTAAATTTGACGCAGAAGGCGGATATAAAGTTTCTGGGGGATTACATGGTGTTGGTTCATCTGTAGTAAATGCATTAAGTGAATGGTTAACTGTAACTATTCATCGTGATGGCAAAATTTTTAATCAAACATACAGAAATGGTGGAAAAATTATTGAAAAACCCAAAAATCTTGGTAATACAAAAAGAACAGGTTCTACAATTCATTTTAAACCTGATCCTAAACTTTTTTCCGCAACTATTTTTGAATATAAAACTATCGCGCAAAGATTAAAAGAATCTGCATATTTAATTAGGGGTTTAAAAATTGAATTAAATGATTTGCGTACAAATAAATCAGAAGTTTTTCACTTTGAAAATGGTATTGTTGAATTTATTAAAAGTTTAACAGTTGGTAAAGATCCATTATATGAACCAGTATTTTTAAGTGGTAATGTTCAAGGAATAAATATTGAAGCTGCTATTGTTTATTGTGAAAAATTATATAACGAAAATATTTTATCATTCGTTAATAATATTAGAACAAGAGATGGAGGAACACATGAAGTTGGTTTTAAAACTGCGATAACAAGAGCATTCAATGATCATGCAAGATTAATAGGTGCCTTAAAAGAAAAAGATGTAAATCTTGATGGCGCTGATATAAGAGAAGGTTTAACTGCAATTGTTTCTGTTAGAATTCCTGAAAATCTATTACAATTTGAAGGACAAACAAAAAATAAATTAGGTACACCTGAAGCAAAAAATGCCTGTGAACTTGTTGTTTTCGAACAAGTTAAATCGTATTTAGCCGAAAATGGTCAGATATCTCAAAATTTAATTTCAAGAGCTGTTAGAGCTGCAAAAGCTAGAGAAGCTGCTAAAAGAGCACGTGATGAAGTTAGAATGGTTAAACAAAAAACTTCTAAACCTGCAAACTTAATTGGTAAATTAACTCCTGCACAATATAAAAACCCTGATAAAAATGAATTATTCTTAGTCGAAGGGGATTCAGCGGGTGGTACTGCTAAACAAGGTCGTGATCGAACATTCCAAGCAATACTTCCTTTAAGAGGTAAAGTAGTAAATACTGCAAAAGCAAAAATTGAAGATGTGCTAAAAAATGAAGAAATTATGTCAATTATTAATGCTGTAGGCGGTGGATTTGGTCCAGATTTTGATGTAACTAAATCAAATTATAATAAAGTAATTATTATGACCGATGCCGATACCGATGGTGCACATATTCAAATCTTATTATTAACTTTCTTCTATCGTTATATGAAACCTTTAATTGAAGCTGGAATGGTGTATATTGCGACACCTCCACTATATAAAATCTCTTCTAAATCAGGAATTGAATATGCATGGACTGATGATGAATTAAGAGAAAAAATTAATAAAAAGAATGTGCAAATCCAACGATATAAAGGTTTAGGGGAAATGAATGCCCAACAATTATGGGAAACAACAATGGATCCTACAAGAAGAACTTTAATTCAAGTTCAAATCGGTGAAGAAGGCGATACAGAAAATAAGATTGATATTCTTATGGGTGATGATGTTGAACCTCGTCGTGAATGGATTGAAAATAATGTTGTGTTCGAAAATGATGATAATTTTATTTTGGAGGATGTGAGTGTAGATGAATAGTAAAAACAGCATATCTAAAAAAATGGATAAATTTGTTGAAGAATATGTTATTGAAAATTTTGAAAATATCATGGGTGATCGATTTGGAAGATACTCTAAGTATGTAATTCAAGATCGTGCTCTTCCAGATGTTAGAGATGGTTTGAAACCAGTTCAAAGACGTATTTTATTTGCGATGCATAAACTTGGTTTGTCATCAAATAAACCATTTAAAAAGTCAGCTCGTATTGTTGGGGACGTTATTGGTAAATATCATCCACATGGTGATACTGCTGTATATGATGCAATGGTTCGTATGAGTCAAGATTTTAAAATATTATTACCACTTGTAGACATGCATGGTAATAATGGTAGTATAGATGGTGACCCTGCAGCCGCAATGCGTTATACCGAAGCAAGAATGAGTAAATACTCTGAATTAATGTTAGAAGACTTAGGTAGAAGAACTGTTGGTTTTGTTCCTAACTTTGATGATGAAGAATTAGAGCCAATTGTACTTCCTTCAAAATTTCCTAATATTTTAGTTAATGGTGCTACAGGTATCTCTGCTGGTTATGCGACAGAAATTCCACCTCATAACCCTGGAGAAGTTATTGATGCTGCAATATATAGAATTTCTAACCCTAATTGCTCTTTGGAAGAGTTAATGCAATTTGTTAAAGGACCTGATTTTCCAACAGGTGCAATTGTACAAGGATTGGATGGTTTAAAAAGTGCTTATGAAACTGGCCGAGGAAAAGTATTTGTACGTTCTAAATATGAAATTGACCGTTCAAAAGTTGAACCTAAAATTGTAATTACTGAAATTCCATACGAAGTTAATAAAGCGATGTTACTTCGTAAAATGAGTGATGCTTTACAACAAAAGAATGTCGAAGGCGTAAAAATGATTCGTGATGAATCAAGTAGACAAGGATTAAGAATTGTTATTGATGTTAGAAAAGATATTTCGCCTGAAACAATTATAACTTTCTTATTAAAACATACAGATCTACAAACATCTTACAACTTTAATATGGTTGCTATTTCACAAGGTAGACCTATGCAAATGGGACTTGCTGATATTTTAGATGCATATATTCTTCATCAGAAAGAAGTCTTGACAAATAAATGTAATTTTGATTTAGAAAAATCTTTAAAACGTTTAGAAATTGTTCAAGGTTTAATCTCGATGGTTTCTATTTTAGACGCAGTTATTGCGACTATCAGAAACTCGAAAAATAAAGCAGACGCTAAAGAAAATATAATTTCTAAATATGGATTCTCTGATGTTCAAGCAGAAGCAATTGTTATGTTACAATTATATCGTTTAACTAATACTGACGTTTTTGCTTTAAGAACTGAAATGAAAGAATTAGAACAAACTATTAAACAATTAAAACATATTTTATCTAGTGAAACTGCTTTACAAAAAGCAATTATTGCTGAACTTAGTAGAGTTAAAGAAACTATTAATACTGAAAGAAAAACAGTTATTGAAGATGAAGTTGAAGAACTTGAAGTTAAGACAGAAGAGTTCATTACTAAAGAAGATGTTATGTTAATGATTACTCATGATGGCTATTTAAAACGTTTAAGTAAGAAAGCATTCCTTGCAAATACGGAACCTACAAAGATTAAAGACGGAGACGTTTTATCAGACATCTATGAAACTTCAACAACAGATACACTAATTCAGTTTACAGATAAAGGTAATTACATTTTCTTACCTGTTCATAAAATCCCAGAATCTAAACATAAAGAGTTAGGTATTCATGTTAGTACAATTATTGGTATGGAAACTAATGAGAAAATAATTTTCTCATTCACAGTTGATGACTTTAATAAAGATCGTTATGTTTTACTAGCAACAAAATCTGGTTTAATTAAACGTATTAAACTTTCAAGTTTATATGTTACAAGATATTCAAAAGCATTAAAAGCAACAAAAATAGCTGATGATGACTATGTAGTAAGTTGTGATGTATGTATCGGAAGTAATTATGAGATTGTTATTGCAACGAAAGATGGTTATATGAATAGATATGATGCTAGTGAAGTAAGTGTAATGGAACCTGCATCATTCGGTGTTAAATCTATTGAATTAAAAGCAAGACCTGGCGACTATGTTGTTGGAGCTAAATATGTAAGTGAAAAAGACATTGTTGTATTATTAACAAATAGAGGTAATATTAAACGCTTACGTCCTGAAGAAATCAATAAAGGAAAGAAAAACAATGTTGGTAAGATGTATCTTAAAGTTGTTAAATCAAATATGCACGAAGCTATTGACTTAGAAGTTATTCATGCTAAAAATGCAAATAGTGATTTAGCAAGCTATGTTTTCTGTGAAAATGGATTTGTTGAAATTGATTATACTGTTTTAAGAACAGCTATTGCTGATAATGGTAAAAAATTTGTTTCAAATTCAAACGGAAAACCAAGCGAAATTGTAATTTGTCGTAACGACAATGATTTAGAATTATAGAATTTTATTTATCATATAAAGAGAATATAAATAGATATTATGATATAATTGAAAAAGTGAGGTAATAATCTATGTTTAAAATTGCAATAGATGGTCCTGCTGGATCAGGTAAATCAACAATATCAAAAATACTTGCTAATAAGTTAAATTTCGAATACATTGATACAGGCGCAATGTATAGAGCAGTTACACTAAAAGGTTTAAAATTAGGTGTTAATTTAGAAAATGAAGCTGAATATGATTATTTGGATTCAACTGTGCTTGATATTTGTAATGGTCGTTATTTAATGGATGGAGAAGATGTAAGCGAAGCTATTAGAAGCGTTGAAGTAACTAAAGCTGTTTCTACTCCTTCAAAAATTGGAAGAGTACGTGATTATCTAGTTGATTATCAAAGAAAAATTTGTAGTTCAAGAAATTGCATTGTAGATGGAAGAGATATTGGTACAGTAGTTTTACCAGATGCCTCATTAAAAATTTATCTTGATGCAACGATCGAATGTCGTGCAACAAGAAGAATGCTTGAAAGAGCATTAAAAGGTGTTGAATTATCACTTAAGGAAACAATTAAAGAAATTGAACTTCGTGATTACAAAGATTCAACAAGAAAACATAGCCCTCTTAGATGTGCAGAGGATGCTATAGTCATCGATAGTACCGATTTATCGATTGATGAAGTAGTAAGTCGGATTTTATTATTAGTAAATGAGAGGATTAAGAAGATGAGTAAACACGCTTATAGCGAAGGACAAATTGTAAAAGGGATGATTGTTAACGTTACAAAGGAAGCAATCTATTTAACCCTAAATGAAGAAACAAAAGCAGTAATTTATGCTAATGACTTAAAAGGATATACTGAAGGTCAAAAACTTTATAATTTATATTATGAAGGTCAAGAATTTGAAGGTAGTGTAAAACAAATTGCGAAAGATAAAAAATCTGGTCAAGATTTATACATTTTATCTACAAAACTTGAAGATGAAAAAGAAAAATTAAATGTTTTTGAAGAAATTAAGGAAAAAGACGAAATTATTAAAGCAAAAGTAGTTAAAGTAACAAGTGCTGGTGCTGATTTAGAATATGAAGGATTTAAATTATTCTTACCAGCAAAATACGTTGATTTAAGCGAAGAAGCTTTACGTAATTTAAAAGGCGAAACATTAGATGTTATGGTTTTATTTGTAAATAAAGATCGCATGCAAGTAACAGTTTCTAATGTTATGGCTGCTAAAAAACAATATCGTTTAGCTAAAGAAGCTGCATATGCTGCTCTTTCAGTTGATATGGTTTTAGAAGGGACAGTTGAAAATGTTTTACCTTATGGTGCTATCGTTAATTTAGGAGAAGTAAGTGGTTTACTACATCAATCAGAAATAGATCATAAACCAGTAAGAAATGTAGCTAATAAACTTAAAGTTGGCGAAAAACTTACTGTTAAAATCATTGGAATCGAAGGTAATAAAGTTTCATTATCTGTTAAAGCATTAACACCACATCCATGGAGTGTTTTAAAAGAACAATATCATGTTGGTGATGTATTCGAAGGAACAGTTGAAAAAATTATTCCTGCTGGTTTAATCATTAAATTAACTGATGATTATTCAGGCTTAATGTTAAGAAGTGAATATTCATGGTTTGCAAATGTTAAAGTAGATGATAACGTACAAGAAGGCGATAAATTAGTTGTTAAAGTAATGGCAATTGACGATGCTAAAAACCGTGTAAGTTTATCACATAAAGCTACTTTAGAAAACACATGGGCAGATATTAAAGTTCGTCGTGGTGATAAAATTGAAGTTACTGTAGCAAGCATTAATGAACGTGGTGCACTTGTTAACTATAAAAATGTTCAAGGTTTCTTACCAGTTAATGAAGTAACTGCTGCTAAGAGAATTTCAAAAGTTGACGAAGTATTCGCAGTTGATTCAGTTGTTGAAGTATTAGTTCAAGAATGTGACCCAAGTGTTGCTAAACTTCGTGTTAGTGCAAAAGCATTAGAAATTGCAAAAGAAAGAGAACAATTTGATAAATATTTTGCTGAACAAGCAAAAGAAACACCAACAAGTACTATTGGTGATTTACTAGGAAATATTGATTTAGAGGAAAAATAATTTTATGAGACGTGGGACAGTAGCGATAGTTGGTCGTCCTAATGTCGGTAAATCAAGTATTTTCAATCGTTTAGCAGGAGAAAAATTAGCAATAACAGACGATGCGAGTGGAATCACTCGTGATCGTCTTTATTCAAATTGTGAGTGGCTTGATCAAGAATTCTCATTAATTGATACTGGTGGTATTGAATTGAAAGATGTTCCTTTCATGGAAGAGATTAAAGCACAAGCTCAACTTGCTATTGACGAAGCTGATGTAATTGTACTTGTAACGGATGGACGCGTAGGAATCACAAATGGTGACCAAGATGTAGTAAATATTCTTCATCGTTCAAAAAAACCTGTTATTGTTGCTGCTAATAAAATCGATGATGTAAAATTCATGGATAATATTTATGAATTTTATAATCTAGGTGTAGAAGATGTTTACCCAGTAAGTGCTCTACACGGTGTAGGAATTGGTGATTTATTAGACAAAATCATTGAACTTTTACCCGAAAAGAAAATTAAGCATTACGATGATACTGTAGAATTTGCTATTATCGGTCAACCAAATGTTGGAAAGAGCTCTTTAACTAATGCAATTTTAGGTACAGAAAGAGTAATTGTTAGTGATGTTGCGGGAACTACAAGGGACGCAATTGACTCTAAATTTACAAGAGATGGAAAAAATTATGTTGTAATCGATACTGCTGGTATTAGAAAGCAAGGTAAAATTTATGAAAATGCTGAAAAATATAGCGTATTAAGAGCTATTAAAGCAGTAGAAAGATCTAGTATTGTTTTAGTTGTTTTAGATGGAACAAAAGATATCGAAGAACAAGATAAGAGAATTGCAGGATATGCTGCAGAATATAACAAAGGTGTTGTCATTGTTGTAAATAAATGGGATGCTGTAGAAAAAGATGAAAAATCAATGAAGGAATATATGGAGAAAATAAGAAGCCATTTTGTTTTCTTAAGTTATGCTCCGATTGTATTTGTATCTGCTCTTAAAAATCAAAGAATTCATACTCTGTTTGAACAAATTGTTAAAGTTCATGAAAACTATACAAGAAGGGTATCAACTAGTGTTCTTAATGATATTTTATTAGACGCATCTATAATGAATCAAGCTCCTATTTTTAATGGCGATAGAATCAAATTATATTATGGTTCACAAGTAGAAGTTTGCCCTCCTACATTTGTTATTTTTGTTAATGATCCTTCACATATGCATTTTTCTTATCAAAGATATTTAGAAAATAGATTAAGAGAAGCATTTGAATTATCAGGTACGCCTTTAAAACTAATTCTTAGAAAGAAGGATGAATAATGGCTAAAATATCTATTATTGGTGCTGGTAGTTGGGGTAGTGCCCTAGCTAGAATATTAGGCGATAATAATAATGATGTTTTAATTTATGATATTGATGATAAAATTGTTGAAGAAATTAATTTATATCATACAAATAAAGAGAAATTACCTGTAGGTTCGTTGCCTTTAAATGTTAATGCAACTAATTCTATTAGTGAAGTAATTTCATTTTCTGATATTGTTGTATTATCTGTACCAACAAAAGTTTTAAGAAGTGTTCTTAAAGAAATTTCATTAGTAATAGATAACCCAAAATTATTTGTTAATACTTCAAAAGGTATTGAACCTGACACTTTTCTAAGAGTTTCAGAAATTGTAAAACAAGAAATAAATAATGAATATATTAAAGAGTTTGTTGCTTTAACAGGGCCATCGCATGCAGAAGAGGTTATTAATCAACAATTAACAATTATTTGTTCTGTATGTGAAAATAACGAATATGCTGTTTTAGTTCAACAATTATTTAATAATCCTAGTTATTTTAGAGTTTATACAGGTTCTGATTTAAAAGGCGCTGAGCTATGTGGTGCATTAAAGAATATCTATGCAATCGCATCAGGTATGTTATATGGTTTAGGTCTTGGAGACAATGCAAGAGCAGGTTTAATTTCTAGAGCTCTTGTTGAAATGAAAAGATTTTGTCACTATGAAAATGCAAGTGATGAAACAGTTTTTGGATTAACTGGATTAGGTGATTTAGTTGTTACAACTACATCACATCACTCTAGAAACTTTCAAGCAGGTGTAAAACTTGCAACAGGAAGTAACCTCCAAGAAACTATTTCTTCAATGACTATGGTTGTTGAAGGTGCAAGAACTGCCCAAGCTGCATACCAAAGATCTTTAGAATTGGACATTGAAGTACCTATTATAGAAGAAGTGTATAAGGTTATTTATAATCATAAAAGTGTAAAAAAAGCTGTTAATGATTTAATGTCTAGAAACTTAAAAAAAGAGTAAAAAATAAACAATATGTATAGGAAAAAATACGATAATAAATAAAATTTTAAAAATAGTTCATTTATATAATGAGCTATTTTTTATTTTAAGAATATGAAATGAATAAATATGCATTTTAATATTCTCAACCCCTATAAACTAAATTTTTTAAATATTTTCGAAATTACACTCATATAATCATATGAGGTGAAATAATGAACTTAAATAAAATAATGAACTTTATAAGTGAAAATAATATTCAACCAGAAGATGTTTTTATGCTTGTAGATAGAGTTAAAAATATGAATTTAAATAATGAAGAAAATATAAGACAAGTAATAAAAGATGTCTCAAAAATCGCAGGAAAAGAATTAAGTAGTTCAGCAGAAGATAAACTAGTTAAAGACATCCTACAAAATGGTGTAAACGAAAATATATTTAATTCTTTTAAATAATTATATATTTACTTTCTTTATAAAAAATTATTTGTTATAATAATTATAAGATTTTATATAGAGGAGGTAATATTATGGGAATTATTAATAAAGAAGTATTTGGCGTTAATGAAAGTCTTGCCAAAGAAATACTTAATGTTGCATTATCTACTGGTGGTGATTTTGCGGAAGTATATATGGAAAGCACTTCAAATGAATCAGTAGAAATGTTAGCTGGAAAAGTAAACAAAGTTAATGTAAACAAAGTTAAAGGAGCAGCTATTCGTATCATTAAAGATGGAACTGAAGTAAACTGTTCTTTAACAAAATGTGATAAAGAAAATCTACTTGCAGCTGCAAAAACTTTATCTGAAAGTTTTACAGGTGAAAAAACAACAGAAGTGGCAGAATTTAATGAGAAAGTAGTAGAACTAGTTGTTAATCCACTACAAGTTAGAGGAGAAAACTTAGATCAAGAAATTGAATTATTAACAAAAGCAAGTCTTGGTGCAAAAGAATATAGTGCAGAAATCGTTCAAGTTATGGGCAATGTTACTAAGAAAGATCAACATATGTTTGTTTTTTCAAGTGATGGAACATGGCAAAAAGATCACAGATGTAATACAAGATTAACTTGTCAAGCAATTGCATCAGATGGTAAAGCAATGCAACCATCAAGTGATAGCTTTGGTAGAAACCAAGGTATGGAAATGTTTGAAAATTTTGATGCATATGAATTTGGTAAGAATGTAGCTCATGATGCAGTAGAAATGTTACATGCAGAACCAATGCAAGGTGGTGAAATGCCAGTTGTAATTCATAATGGATTCGGTGGTGTTATTTTACATGAAGCTTGCGTTCATGGACTTGAAGCAACATCTGTTGCAAAAGGAATGTCAGTATTCTGTGGCAAAATTGGCACTAAAGTTGCTAGTGATATTGTAAATGCAGTAGACGATGGTACAAATTTAAATGCATGGGGTTCATTAAACGTTGATGATGAAGGTACTCCTACAAAATGTAATGTTTTAATTGAAAACGGAATTTTAAAATCTTACTTAGTTGATAAGAGAAATTCTAAAAAAATGAATCATCCAATTACATCTTCATCAAGAAGAGAATCTTATAAATTCCAAACAACATCTCGTATGACAAATACATATTTCTTAAATGGTACTTCAACATTTGATGAAATTATTAAAAATACTAAATATGGTTTATTTGCAAAGAAAATGGGTGGAGGAAGCGTAAATCCTGCAACTGGTGAATTTAACTTTGCTGTAAATGTAGCATATCTAATTGAAGATGGTAAAATTACAAAACCTGTAAAAGGTGCTACATTAATTGGTTCTGGTAAAGATGTATTATTAAAAATTGATATGATTGCTGATAACCTTGATGTAGGTTACGGTATGTGTGGTTCAATGAGTGGATCAATCCCAGCAATCGTTGGACAACCTACTATTAGAGTTTCACATATGACAGTTGGTGGAGCAGGAAAAGGAGGCAACAAATAATGGAACTTCGTAAAATTATTGAACGTGGATTAGAACTTGGTTTAGAAGCTGTAGAAGTATATGCAAATACATCTGAAAGCAATTCATTAAAATTAGATGATTCTAAACTAGATTCTTATAATATTAAGAAAATTTTTGGAACATCAATCCGTGGTTTATTAGATGGTAAAATGTGCTATGTATATACAGAAAGTTTAGAAGATGATGTTATTGAAGATGTATTAAAACAATTAGTAACAAACGTTAAAATTATTAATGCAACTGAAAAAGAATTTATGTTTGAAGGCGGTCATGAATATAAAGAAGTTCCTGCACTAGTTTCAAACTATAATGATGTCCCTACTGCATCAAAATTAGAACTTTTAAAAGGATTTGAAAAAGAAATTTTAGCAAAAGATGCTAGAATCAAAAAAGTAGGTTATTGCCAATACACTGAAACTTCAAATGAAGTACAAATTATCAACTCAAAAGGTTTAGATTTAAAACGTTCTTATTCATATATTTCAACATTTGCAGGAGCAGTTGCTACTGAAAATGATCAAACTGCAATAGGTATTTCAGGTGATGTACAAGTTGATTTTGATAAATTTGAAAAAGAAAGAATCGTTGAAGAAGCAACAGAAGAAGCATTATCACAATTAGGCGCTGGTTTTGTTAAAACTGGAGCATATCCTGTTGTATTAAAAAGAGATGTTGCAACTCAATTATTAAGTGCTTTCTCTTCAGTATTTACAGGAGAAGCAGCTTTAAGAAAAATGACTATTTTAGCTGATAAAAAAGGGCAAAAAATCTTTGGAGATAACATAACTATTATGGATGATCCTTTCTATCAAGATGCATTAATTAATGTTCCATTTGATGATGAAGGTGTTCCTTGTAAAACTAAAGCAGTTGTTGAAAATGGTGTATTTAATGGTTTATTACATAGTTTAAAAACAGCTAACTTCTATAATGAAGAACCTACAGGTAATGGATTTAAGGCTGGTACTGCAGGTGCTGTTGCTACACGTCCAACAAATATGTTCATTAAAGAAGGTAATTTATCAAAAGATGAAATCGTTGCAACAGTTGAAGATGGTATTTATATCACACAAGTAAATGGATTACATGCTGGTTTAAATCCAATTTCTGGTGATTTTAATGTTCAATCATCTGGTTTCTTAATTAAAAATGGTAAATTAGATGCTCCTGTTACATTATTCGTAACAAGTGGTAACTTCTTTGAGATGATGAATAACGTAGAAGAAATCGGTAATGATATTGAAAAACGATTTACAGGAGTATCTGCTCCAACATTAAAAATTAAATCTTTAGCAATTTCTGGAAAATAAAAAGGGCTTATTAAAAGCTCTTTTTTAGCGTTTGAAATAAAAAAAGATGGGTAATTACACACTCAAACGCTGTAAAATGAGATTTGTTTTTAAAAAATAAAAATTATAGTAAGACATTAAAATGGAATTTTTTTTTGAATTATGTTATAATACTGATGGATTTACGGAGGAATAACTATGAAAGCAAGTAAAATGTTAATAGCAACATTAAAAGAAGCTCCAAATGAAGCAATTATTTCAAGCCATATTCTATTAATTAGAGCTGGTATGATTAGAAAGTTAGTAGCAGGTGTTTATAATTATTTACCACTTGGCTTAAGAACTTTAAATAAAATTGAAAAAGTAATCAGAGAAGAAATGGATGAATCTGGTGCATTAGAAATTTTATCTAGTGCAATTCAACCAAAGGAATTATGGGAAGAATCTGGAAGATGGCAAAAATATGGTCCAGAACTAATGAGATTTAAGGACCGCCATGATAGAGATTTCTGTTTAGGACCAACTCATGAAGAAATTTTTACAGATTTAGTTAGAAATGAAATTAAATCTAGAAAAAATTTACCAATCAATTTATATCAAATTCAAACAAAATATCGTGATGAATTAAGACCAAGATTCGGTTTAATGAGAGGTCGTGAATTCATTATGAAGGATGCATATTCATTTGATCTAACTACAGAAGGTCTAGATGAATCATACAAGGTAATGTATGATGTTTATGAAAGAATATTCACAAGACTTGGCATTAACTATAAAATTGTTTTAGCTGATACTGGCGCAATCGGTGGTAGTGGATCACATCAATTTATGGCATTATCAGAAGTTGGTGAAAGTGATATTATTTACTGTGATAAATGTGGTTATGCAGCAGATATCGAAAAAGCTTCTTCAAAACCTGATTTATATAAAGTAGATGAAGAAGAAAAAGAACTTGAAAAAGTATTAACTCCTGGCAAAAAATCAATCGAAGAAGTTAGTGAATTCTTAAATATTCAAGCAAAAGATTTAGCAAAATCAATGGTTTATCGTAACTTAGTTGACAATTCTTTAGTAATTGCAATGGTTAGAGGCGATAGAGAAGTTAATGAAATTAAACTTGTAAACCATTTAAATATTGCAGAACATGAATTAGTTCTTGCAACATATGACGACATCGTTTCACTTGGTTCAGTTGAAGGTTTTGTAGGACCTGTAAATATGAATACAAAAATCGTCGTAGACGAAGAAGTAGCAAAAATGAGAAACGTTGTTGTTGGTGCTAATGAATTTAATTATCACTTATTAAATGCAAACTTTGGAAGAGATTTCAGTGGCGATGTTATTGAATTAAGAAGTGCATCTGCTGGTGATTTATGTCCTGTATGTGGTGCTCCACTTGCAACTGAAAGAGGAATTGAAGTTGGTCAAATTTTTAAACTTGGTACTAAATATTCAGAACCATTAAAATGTACTTATCAAGATGAACAAGGTAAAAATGTTCCAATGGTTATGGGATGTTATGGAATAGGTGTAACAAGAACTATGTCAAGTATCATCGAACAAAATCATGATGAATTTGGTATTGCATGGCCACTTAACGTTGCTCCATATCATGCTGTAGTGGTTCCAATTAACTACAATGATGAAACAATGAGACAAGGTGCTGAATACATTTATTCAAAACTTAAAGACGCAAAAGTAGAAGTTATCTTAGATGATAGAGATGCTAAACCTGGATTCAAATTTAAAGACTGGGAATTAATCGGTATTCCTTATGTAATTACTGTTGGTCGTCTTGCAGGTGATGGAATTTGTGAATTTAAAACAAGAAAAACCTTAGAAAAAGTCGAAAAAACATTCGATAATGCGATTAACGAAGTAATCGAAGCTGTAAGAAATATTAAATAGTAAAAAACAAAAATGAGTCTTAAAAAAGACTCATTTTTTTTAAAAACTATTTTAAAAAAATGCCAAAATTGTCTTCAGAAATGATTTTAGATCCGTAAACATCTGTAGAAGGATTTACAAAAACAATTTCACATTCATTGATATACTTAACAATTTTCTTAGGTTTAGGAGAAAATAAAATTAATTTGATTTCTCCATTTGGAAAATTCGTTTTCTGGAAGGTTGAAATTTCATTTAAGTACCTTTTATGCGGCTGAATTTTTCCTGGAGTGTTTCCAGCTCCATATTTTACTTCCCATGTTTCTTTACTGTTAATTTGTATCTCTGAATATTCAGGTACAATGACAATTTTGATAACATATTTTTTATTATTAATTGATAAATCAATGTCATAAATGTCATTATTTAAAACTTTAAATTCATGATTCATATTTACTTTCTTAAGAAAATTTTCAAGTTTTTCAATTAATTTTTTTCTTTTAATAATTGGTAAAATACTCTTGATTATTGTTACAGCAATTATAGTTAAAACGACAACTATAATAAGATATGGCATAGTATCACCTCGTGCTTAAATTATCACAAATTTCACTTATTTTCAACAAAAATACATTATAAAAATTATTATGTAAATTATTTTATTAATCATTTGCGCAACTTTCTGTTTTGTGATAAAATACGACTACAACTCAAATTTTGAGTAAAATATAAAACAAACGAATTTAGGAGGATTATTATGGTAAAGAAAATTATCAAAAGAGATGGTCGTAAGAAGGTCTTTGATCCAAATAAAATCGAAGAAGCAATATATAAAGCACAAGTTGCTTGTGGAGAAGACGATCGTTCACTTTGCAAATCAATTACAAACAAAGTTGTTGAAGTTGTAAATGAAAATTTTGATAATTTTGTTTCAGTAGAAGATGTCCAAAATATTATTGAAAATGTTCTAATCAATATGGGTGAAGCAGAAATTGCAAAAACATTCATTAGATATAGAGCTGAACGTACAAAAGTGCGTGAACGTAAAACAAATTTAATGAAATCTCTTCATGATATTACTTTCAAAGATTCAAAGGATGAAGATTCAAAAAGAGAAAATGCAAATATTAACGCAGATACTCCAATGGGTATGATGTTAAAATATGGTAGTGAATCTGCTAAACAATTCTATTTAAATGATTTAATTAAACCTGAATATGCTCAAGCACATATCAAAGGAGATATTCATATTCATGATTTAGATTTCTATGCATTAACAATGACATGTTGTCAAATCGATTTAATTGAATTATTTAAAAATGGTTTCTCTACAGGAAATGGTTTTTTAAGAGAACCTAATGGAATTAGAAGTTATTCATCACTTGCTTGTATTGCTATTCAAGCAAATCAAAATGACCAACATGGTGGACAAAGTGTACCTAACTTTGACTACGCAATGGCTCTTGGTGTAAGAAAAACATATAAAAAAGAATTAAGAAAAGCATTAGAAAAAATGCTTGCTTATGCTGGATATGAAGTAACACAAGTTGAATTAAAAGCTTTATTTGCTGAAATTGAACAAAATATTGGTAAAGAAATAAGAATGAATGATTCTGAAGTTAACGAAGCACTTTCAAAAACTTTAAACGAAAAATATGGAGTAATTTCAGAAAAAACTTTAGAAACTACTTTCAAATTTGCATATAATGGTACAAATGATGCAACATATCAAGCTATGGAAGCATTAGTTCACAATTTAAATACAATGCACTCACGCGCGGGAGCTCAAGTTCCGTTCAGTTCATTAAACTATGGTACTGATACATCTGATGAAGGACGTATGGTAATGCATTGTTTACTTGATGCAACTATGGCTGGTCTAGGTAATGGAGAAACTCCAATTTTTCCTATTCAAATTTTCAAAGTAAAAGAAGGTATTAACTATAATCCAGAAGATGTTAACTATGATTTATTCAAAAAATCAATGTTATGTTCAAGTAAGAGATTATTCCCTAACTTTTCTTTCTTAGACGCACCTTATAATAAACAATACTATAAAGAAGGTGACTATAGAACAGAAATTTCATACATGGGATGCCGTACAAGAGTAATTGGTAATGCATATGATCCTTCAAATGAAATTGTAACTGGTAGAGGTAACTTAAGTTTCACTTCAATCAACTTACCACGTGTTGCTTTAAAACTTGCAAACATTAAAGATCGTACTAAAAAATTTGATAAATTCTATAAAGAATTAGATAACTTAATTGATTTATGCGCAAACCAATTATTAGAAAGATTTGAAATTCAACAAAATAAATATGTTTATAATTTCCCATTCTTAATGGGTCAAGGTATTTGGCTTGGAAGCGAAAAATTAAAATACGATGATAAAATTTCAGAAGTAATTAAACATGGTACATTAACAATTGGATTTATTGGTCTTGCAGAAACATTAAAATGTTTAATTGGTGAACATCATGGTGAATCAGAAGAAGCTCAAAAAACTGGATTAGAAATTGTTCAATATATGAGAAATAGAATTGATCAATATGCTAAACGTTATAAATTAAACTTCTCATTAATTGCTACACCAGCCGAAGGATTATCTGGACGATTTGTTAAAATGGATAAAGCATTATTCGGAGAAATCGAAGGTATTACAAATCATAAATTCTATACTAACTCATTCCATGTTCCAGTATATCATAATATTTCAGTATTTGAAAAAATTAAAAAAGAAGCTCCTTATCATGCATTAACAAATGGAGGACATATTTCATATATTGAAGTTGATGGAGATATCGCTAAAAACTTAGATGCATTCGAATCAATCGTACGTGCAATGAAAGAAGAAGGTATTGGTTATGGTGCTGTAAATCATCCAATCGATAGAGACCCAGTTTGCGGTTACAATGGTATTATCGATAATACTTGTCCAAAATGTGGACGTGAAGAAGGCGATGTTAAGTTTGAAAGAATTCGTCGTATAACAGGATATTTAGTAGGAACATTAGATCGCTTTAATGATGCAAAACGTGACGAAGTAAATAATCGTGTTAAACATATGAAGGCTCAAAATGAAAATTAAACTTTCAGGTGAAATAAAAGAATCAATTGTTGATGGTCCTGGCATAAGATATGTAGTATTTACTCAAGGATGTCATCATAATTGCAAAGGTTGTCACAATCCTGAAACCCATGATATAAATGGTGGTTATTTCAAAGAAATAAGTGAAATTATCGAAGATTTTAAAAAATACCCCTATATGACAGGGCTAACTTTATCTGGAGGAGAACCTTTCCTTCAAAAATCAGCAATTTTAAGCCTTATATTGCAATTCAAAACATTATATCCAAAAAAAAACATTATTATCTACACTGGATATATTTTTGAGAACTTATTAAAAGAAAATGATAATGAAACAAAAGACATTTTAAACAATATTGATTATTTAATTGATGGACCATTTATCTTAGAAAAAAGAGATATTTCACTAAAATTTAAAGGTAGTTTAAACCAAAGAATAATTGATGTAAAAAGATCATTATCAGAAAATCAAATTATAATTAAAGAATTTTAAGCTGTATTATTTATAATACAGCTTTTATTTAACT
>JAZKYN010000134.1:0-24347 GCA_045612145.1 Bacilli bacterium | reverse complement strand
ACATCATCATAATATTTTTTCCCAGTAATAAAAGTTATTGTATATTTTGAAAAGTCATATATATTTAACATATCACACATGATATTATTTATAAATTTTGATCCATTTGTACCAGACGTTATTAATATATGTTTTTTATTATTTAGCTTATTCATATTTGATGCATCTGTATATCTTGGGTTAGGTATTATTGTTATTTTGTTTTGATATTTTTTTAATGTGTTATCTTCATATGATAATAATAATTTATTTGTTTTCTTTAGATTTAATTTATTAGCAAGACCCATTATACTATTTTGTTCGTGTATCATTGTTTTGATATTTAAGTTGTTTGCGGCAAATATGGTTAATCCGCTTATATATCCACCCATACCTATAGCTAAATCTATTTTTTTATCTACAAGTATTTTCTTTATATCTTTTATAGCATGTAAGTCTTTATAAATTACTTTTAATAATCTTTTAGATATTCCATATGACTCTATATAATATATATTATCTATTAGGTTTGTTTTTAATATTTCTAAATCTTTTTCTTTTGTTGTTGCGATAAATGTTATATTTATATCATTATAATGATTCTTTAATGCTTTGATAAATGAAAGTGCAGGGTTAATATGTCCAAGTGTCCCACCTGCTGAAAACAATATATTCATATGTTATCACCTTTCTGTGTATTTTGTAATATTTATCAAGATTCCAAGACTTATTAACATTAATACAAGACTTGATCCTCCATATGAAAGTATAGGTAGTGTAATTCCTGTTACAGGTAACAGTCCTATTACTACACCAATATTTATAAACACTTGAACAAAAAACATTAAACTTATTCCACTTGATAAAAACTTTAGATACAAATCATCCACATATATTGATGTTTTAATTCCAGTAATAATTATATATAAAAACCCTATTACTACAAGAATTCCTCCAATTAAGCCAAATTCTTCGCATATGATGGCAAATATAAAATCATTTTGTGGCTCTGGTAAAAAGAAATGTTTTTGAACACTGTTATTATATCCAAGTCCAAATATACCACTTGGTGCTATAGCATATAGTGATTGTATACTTTGAAATCCACTTCCAAGTGGGTCTTGCCATGGGTCTAAAAAAGCAAAAATTCTTGTTAATCTATATGGTGCACTAATAATTAAGGCTACAAAGGCTAAAGCACCAATTAAGCCAAAGATTATGAAATATTTATATTTTGCTCCAGCATTAAATAAAAGTAATACACATGATAATACAAGTACAAGTCCTGTACCAAAGTCTGGTTGTAACATTATTAAAAAGAAATTAAAACAAATTATAGTTAGTAGTTTTATTAATTCAATCAATGATGTTATTTTCCTATGATTTTTTGATAAGTATTTTGATAACATCATAATACTTGCAAGTTTCATAAATTCAGATGGTTGTATTGAAAATGATCCTATTCCGATCCAACTTCTAGCACCACCTCTTACAACACCAATGCCAGGTATTAAAACTATTACTAATAATATTAAACCTATGATATATATATAAATTGTATATTTATACAAGATTTCTAAATTTAAATTGATGATAAAAAACATTAATGCAATTCCTATTATCGCAAATATTAATTGTCTTTTTAAGAAGTATGCTTTATCATTAAATTTATATAGTGCAACAACATTACTAGCACTATAAACCATTAGTAACCCAAATATTACAAGGATTAATACAACAAATAAAAGTTTATAATTAATTTTATGCATCAAATCAACTCATAATATTATATAAGTTAAAATAAAAAAAAGACCATTTTGGTCTTTTTTTATTCTATTAAATTTTTGTTATATGATTATTATTCTTTAAATGTTGAGCTAAAGTACTATATTCTACTTCTCTAACACATATATTTTCTTTTTTCGCAAGACTTGCTAGACTTCCTGCTGCTTCACCAAGAGCCATACATACAGGACATACTCTAAGTGATGCGGCAGCTTCATGAGTAGCTCCAATCATTCTTCCTGTAACGATTAAGTTATTTAATCCAATTGGAAGTAATGATCTTAGTGGTATTTCAAAAGCAAGATTTTCTGCTGAGCTTTCATCATCAAATTCCATTGATGCACTATCTGGTGAATGTATATCCATAGGGAATGCAGATACACAGATTGCATCATCGAATTTTTTATGTTCAATAACATCTTCTTTTGTAATCATATAATCGCATAAAATATGTCTTGTTTCTCTTATTCCTATTTGATGAGGAGTTTGAGATATGTAACTTTTTTCAAATCCAGGTACATATTTTACTAAGAAATTAAATACTTCTTGAATTTGATTTCTACCTTCTATTTCAGCTTTTGTTCTTTCAATTGCTGATAAAGCAGAATATTTGTTAACTCTAGTCATATTTATTGTAACTTCATTTTTTAATACATTTTGAAATAATAATACACGGTCACGATTTATATTAAAGTCTCCATTGTTTTTTGCTTTCGTAACTTCATTAAAGAATCCACTAATTCCAAGATACTTATAATCATAGTTTTTATGAATTACAAAATTATCAGGGTTATTCTTAACTTCATCTAATAATTTATTTACATCAACATTGCTAACAACAAATGGCATTGTCATTGGTTGGCATAAATTATCTGATGTACGACCAATAATGTATTGTGCACTTGCATAATGTGCAATATCTCCATCTCCTGTTGCGTCAATGAAATAAGTTGCTTCAATATTATAAACACCTTCTTTATTTGCAACAGTAATATATTTAATATTGCCATTTTCTTGGTATGCACCTATTATTTTTGTATGAAGTAATAAATCTATATCATTTTCTTGAATTAATTCAAAATATAATCTTTTTAATGCTTCAGTATCAATTGGAGTAACTGTACTACAAAACCCAAGTGGATCTGTTATATGTCCAAGTGTACCATTGATTTTTTTTAATCTTTCAATTATTTCTTCAGCAATTCCTTTAATAACTTGATTTTTCATATTATGATATGTCATTAAAGGTCCAACAAGACTTAATATGTTAGTACCACCAAGTAATCCAGAATTTTCAATTAAAAGAACATTTGCTCCTCCACGTTTTGCGGCTATTGCAGCACAAATACCAGAAGGACCTGCTCCACCTACAATTACATCGTATTTCATATCATTATTCCTCTACTTTTATTTCTATTTCAAACATTCTTCCCCATGGGAATTTTACTTCATAAGGAGTATGTTCAATTAAATAATTGTATTTTTCCATTATTTTTTTTGTTTCTTCTAATGCATATACATTAGCTTCTTCTAAGTTATAAACAGAATGACCTTTATTTACTAAATCTTCTGATACAATACGTCTTGCAACATATTGATATACACAATCATCCATGATTCTTTCTTTTAAAAATGCTTTGTTTGTTTTTGAATTAGGATTAACTAAGAATGCAACAGCATTGCATAAAGCAGTTCCTAATGAATTTGATGATGTATTCCACGCAGAATAACCTAATAGTTCTTTATGATTGATATCTTCAAGTAGTTCTAAACTTCCACCATTTGGGAAAAATAAATCTACAAATAATACAGGTTTATTTTTTATAATATCATTTAATTTATTAACAAATTCTTTATAATCATCATCTTTGTTAACTGGAACTTCTATATATTTATCTAAAATTAAATCTGTATTTTCTTCTTCAGCATATAGAGCAAGAACAAAAGAAGCATCATCAATATTTTTTGTTTCTTCTAAACCTATTGTTTTAAACATTTTATATAAGTTTTCTGAAAATGGACGATCTTCAAATAGATGACATTTATCTAAAGTTTTTCTCATTTTGTTTGGCATATGTAAGTATACTTTTGGAGTCATTTGATATTCATCTACAATTATTCTACCAAGTAAAACTCCAGCACCTTCATCTGTTCCATTATAAAATTGAACTTTATCTACGATATCATATTCTTCCATTTTGTTACAAATTTCTTCTTGATCTATTGCTTGTATACCAAATGGGAATGAATCTTCTTGTAATAAAATCATTCTATCAATAACATTGTCTTTAATAAGTGATAAGAAATATTTATTTAAGAATAGTTTTGTTCTTCTTGCTTTTAAATATGTTTCTAAAAGATTAGATGGTATATACTTTTCTAATTCTTCTAATTTTTCCTTATCTTCTTCTTTCTTAAAGAAATGATATTGACCTTTTAATCTACCATATTCATTTATTGCAGGAGCGTATATTTGGCTTTCTTTATCTAAAGTTGTAATTGCAATTCTCATTATTGTATCAAATACAAATATTTTTAATTTAGGATATTTGTTTTTTAATTCTTTAATAATATCTAATTGTTTTACTACTTTATCTAAATCAATTTGTGCTTTTCTTGCTTGTATTAATCCTCCAAAACATAGCCCATCAGTTGAAATAATTAAATAGTCCATTAGATGAGCATTTTGGTTTAACCAATTAATAATTTCATCGATATTTGCACCTTTAAATAATGTTCCACATTTTTCTCTTGGATACATTAGAAGATCCATATTTGCAATTTTAGTTAAACTATCAATCCATATAGTATTACATGGTCTACTATCTAGTGGTATTAATCCAACTTTAATCATAGTTTATCGATTTCTTTTCTAAATTCTTTTAATGTTTTTGAAATTGTTTCAATGTCTTTACCCATTGAAATAGCTCCAACCATAACTGCTTTTACTCCACATTTGTATAATGCTTTAACATCTGTTGGTAATACATAATGTTGAGTTGGAACTACAGTAGGTATTGCTGAATGTTTAGATAAATATTCATATCTTACTAAATCTTTTGCATTTAATCTTTCACCATATGTTTCAGGTAAACATATTGACATTTCTAAAATATCTGCAAATGAGCTATTGCTAACTGCATTTATTTCATCAAATGTATATGTGCTATTAACTGCAAAGAAGTTAGTTATATCTTTTCTATATGCAAGTGATGCAGGAGTATGATGTCCATATAAACTAATAAAATCGAATCCCATTTCAATAGCTTTATCAACATTGTCTTCTGCAACAAATGCGTCTTCACCAACAACAATTCCTACAGGTACGGGACAATCTCTTAGTATTTTGCTAAATACTTCATGATTTTGTTCTAATGTACCAAATGTATTATTACTAGCACGATGCCATACATTAATATGTACTTTAACTGCATCAGCTCCAGCTTCCCATGCCGCTTTGGCAATTTCATAATTGTTTTCAGGAATACTAGCAATAAGACACATTTTATTATTATTTAATCTATCTAATAATTTATTCATTATTGTCTTCCTCTTTCATAATTTTTTCAAGTTCTATTTTTAAATTACTAGCCAGCACATAAAATCCTAAGTCATTAGGATGTACGGAATCAATCGTATATTCATCATATTTTTCTCCAAGTAAGTATGATCCATTTATATAATAAATATGTCTGTCTGATTCTCTTAATTTCTTTACTAAATTTTCTTGGAATAATCTTATTTCTTCTCTTCTTTTTCCAAGTGTATTTGGATTTAAATCATCAAATAAATATTTTATTCTTGATATTACAATAATAGGTGTTATTGGATGTTTTTCTCTTATTGTTAATATAAATTCTTCTAACGTGTTTTCTAATTTACCATTAGTTCCACCATTAGCTTCATAATCAATGATAAACATTGTCGCATCGCTTATTGATGCCATAATACTAGCAATTATTTTTTCTCCAAATGCATTTCCAGAAAATCCAAAATTTACTATTTCAGATTTCATCCATCTTGTTAATAAATTAGTATAACAAAGACCAGGTCTACTAGCACATCCACCTTGAGTAATTGAAGTTCCATAATATACAATTTTATTATTTAAAGATATATCTTCTTCAGGTACTTCTAAACATGCCTCTTTATCTATTGCGATTTCAAGTTTATCAACACATCCATATAAAGGGAAATTAAGAACAACTAAACGTTTTTCTTTACTTAGTTCTTTAAAAAATGTGTATTCATATTCAAATTGACCTATATTAAATCTTGATGAATCAAAGAATTGTAATGAGTCATAATCTTTACCAACATAACAATCAAATCCACCTTGTCCAACAAAAGTCATTCCACTGATAGTAGCAAGTTTACTTATTTTAACATGAATTGTTAAAAATGAAGAATCTGTTACAAAATGTAACTGACCACCTGCAGTGTTATGACTTAATGCTGCAACTTTTGGTGTTATAGTTTCGACTTCTTCTAGTTTTGTTAATGGTAATCGATTATAACATTTATTTTCTTTTAACCAGTTAAATCCGTAAAATCTAACATTTTCATTTAACGGATTTAACCATTTACCATTTTTTATTTCTGTTAAAGGAATATTAAAATTATTATCAATATTCATATATTTCCTCTATTTATTTCTTTGTAAAATTATGTTTAAATCTAAAATGAGTACCTAAGAAATATTGTCTATTATACATAAATGCTCTTCCATTTTCTAAGTACGTTACAGAACTCATATATAATGCAGATTCATTTTCTGTACAATGCAATATTTTGGCAACTTTTGCAGCAAGTGCTCTTGCTTCAATAGCACATTCACAATTTCTTATTGAAAAACCCATTTTATTTTGGACATAATCATGGATAGAATGAAGGAAATCTTCTTCTTTTAATTCAGGGAATAAGTTAACTGGTAAATAAATTCTTTCATATACAAGAGCTACGTTTTCACTTTTTCTAATTCTTTCTACATAATATACTTTATCAATAGGCAACAATTGTAATTTTTTAGCAATAATTTCATCAGGTTCTTCAATTGAAAAATTAATAACAGTATTTGTTAGTTTACCACTACCAGCTATCATTTCTCGAGAAAAGCTAAAGAATGGAACTTGTTGATTTTGATCCATTTCTTGTTTATTAAAAACAACAAATGTTCCACGCCCTTTATGTCTATAAATGTAACCATCTATTAATAAGTTATCTACAGCATGTCTTACAGTCATTCTTGCAACGCCATATTTTGCACATAATTCTATTTCACTTGGAATCATGTCACCTTGTTTTAATGTTCCATTTAATATATCTTTTCTTAAATCTCTTTCTATTACTTTATAGATAGGTTCCTTCATTTCCATAAAATACCTCCATTAATTATTATTGTTAGGACTTAATGTTATGATTTCTCCACCTAAGCTTTGATCTACACCATCGTAAGAAACAATGTGTGCATTACTGAATGTGCTTGGTGCATTACAATAAGCATATCTTTGTGTAGTCATAGGCACTTTATAAATTTGATTATCAATTTTACGATATAAATATACTTCTCTGAAAATACAATTTGCATTTTGAGCATTTGTTGGTTGTGTAGGTTTTCCTTCATTTCCTACTTGGTCAAGTGCAACAACACGTTTAAATTCCGCTTTATTTACCCCCATTCCTTTTGATGGGAATTCTGGTGAAACAAACACTTTAGAATAATTTGAACCAAGATTATAATTTGCTCTTCTTTGTGCATATTTTGGAATTGTTGTTTCTTCTAATAATTCGATTCTAAGTTGTAAGTAATTTGCTTTTGTTGAAAATACACTCATTCTAATAGTATCACCAGGATAATAATAATAACAAGTATCTCTCCATGCGGCATTCATATATGTATTTTTTCCAGAATCGATATATCTCCAGAATGGTCTATAAGCAATTGATTCAGCATAATTTACAGCAGTTCCTGCAAAATTTGACCCAACTGACCAAGTTAAACCAACATCTGATTCAGCTGAACTGTTTCCACCTAAGTAAATTGATGCATTGTCTAAATATCTATAAGCAGATGAATCATAAGGACTTACACCTTGTCTTTTTGGATCTGGGATAAATTCAGGAAGTGTTACAACTACTTCAATTCCTAACCAATAATCACGACTTGATACGCATTTTCTATAAATTGCTCCAGCAAATTCACTTAATCTTCCAGGGAAAATTTCATTATTAATTGATTCTAAATATAATGGTGCTTTATGCCAATAATTAAGTGGTGAGTAATCAGGTGTTTGAGGAATAACTATATCAAAACTTTTTTGTAACATATTTTCACCTAAATAAAGTGTTGCAGTAATTGTAATTGTTGTTTCTTCTAAAGGTAATGTTAATTTACCTGTTGAATCCATTATTTCAGGATGAGATGATGTCCATACAATAGTAACTTCATTACCATCAACAGTTTTCTTACTAGGTAAACTAAGAGAATCATCTAACGTTGTTGGCAAAATTAAAGATGCTGCAACTTTTTCAAGTGTTGCCATGCTTGTGTCAGCAAGTACTTTTATAACAAATGATTTTTTTAATTTTTCATTTGAAGTAGATGCTTCACCGACTAAGATTACAGTTTGATCTGTATCTAATCTAGTTACCACCCCTGTGTTACTTAAAGCTTTTTCATTACTTGAAGTCCATTGTACAGTTACATTTTTATTTGCATAACTATAACTTGTTTTTAAATTTAAATCCGTACTTGTTTCTGCTGGAATATTTAGAGTTTTAAAGAAATTTTCCAATACCGTTTGTTTAGTATTTACACAACTTGTGATCATAAATACAACAAATACTATTAAGAAACTTAATGCAGATTTAATAATTTTATTCATAATAGTCCTCATCTAAACCATATTTTGTTTTAAATGAAGATTCGATTAATGCAGAAATATTTGCAAGAGATGCTCTAATGTCATCTTTTTCACCTTTAATTGCACCTTGAATAGATAACATATAAGATCCTTCTGTTTGTGCTTTTGCTTCATCTAAACTATAGAAATAGTCTGGGTAACCTTTTGTAATAATTTGTTGGTGACATTGAATTGATGAAATACTTCCATAGTATGACATGATACTTTCTTCGATGTATGCATCAACATAATCATCAACTGAAATATAACCAGTATTAGCATCTAATTCAGGGAATACTTGTAATTCTGACCAAATTTTGAAAATAATTTCATCATATAATGTTGAATTTTCATATCCAGGTTTAATGTTAGCTTTTGAGTAAGATGATGAGATTACGAATTGAGTTTTACCATAAACGTCATTAATATAATAATCAGTTAAATTAGTTGTATCTTTTACATTTGGCCCAACAGGATAAGGAACAAATCCGATTTCAAAATCTTTATTTAACCATTTGTTTGATTGATAAATCCAGTAAGATTGTCCATTGTGGAATGCAACTTTACCTTTAACCATTTCAGTTGAAGTAGCATTGTCAAGTGCACATGAATCAATATCCCAACGAATATTTTGATATAAGTCATTTAAATAAGTAAATGTATCTAAAGAAGCTTGATCAGTTAATTGACATTTTAAATCTGTATCAACGATATGAACACCATTTGCACCTAATAATTGATATGCCCAGTTATAAGCAGTACCACCCATTACATAATAATCATCAGGTAATGTTTGGTCAAGTTGACTAGCAAGTTCTCTATATTTATCCCATGTCCATTCACCACTTAACCATAATTGGCTTGGTAAATCTTTATTTTCTTCACCTAAGTATTCAGCTAATAAATCCATATTATAGAAGATACCTTCGTCTGCAGTTGGATACATATCTTGGTATGAATAAATTTCACCAAGTGCTGTACCATAAGCAGCAGCTTCTGGCCAGTATCCTTTTACACCATATGCTTCAATTAATGAAGTTACAGGTAAAATAGCGTTAGCAACAGCTAATGTTCCGATTGAATATGATGGAACTTCATAAATGTGTGCTTTAGGAGTTCCAGCTGCACTGTTTTGAATAATATATCTTTCACGAGCTCCACCCCAAGATGCATCTGATGGATATGGAACATATTCAATTTTGATATTATATTTCTTTTCAACAGCTTCGATTGCTGCAACTTTTTGTTCTTTATATAATCTTGTATAACCAGAGTTACGAGGATCAGCACTAGCAACACTGTTTACCATAATTGTAAATTTAGCTCCCATGAAGTCATATTCAACTTCATTATTGTTGTTATTATTGTTATTGTTGTTTTGATTATTATTATTATTGTTATTATTGTTGTTATTAACAGGATTCTTTTTACATCCAACAACAAAGAATGCAAGTGTTAAACATAATAATAATACAAAAGTTTTTAAAAATTTCTTAAACATTTATTATCTCCTTTTTTTAACCGACAATTCCGGATTTTTCAATTCCCTCAACAAATAATTTTTGTAAGAAGAAATACATTATTAATACAGGTAACATAACAAGTATACCAGCTGTATTTAAAATCATTGATACAAATAATGGATTGCTTGTAACATCTTGACCCATCATTTGCCAAATATTAGCTTGTAACAATGCTTGTTGTAGTGAACTACCAGTAGACATTGTTTGTAGTTGAGTAGCAAGTGTATATATATCAGTAGCGCCATTTATAAAGAATAAATTAGTGTAATAATAGTCATTCCATTGCCATACAAATGCAAGTAATAATACTGTAATTATTGTACTTCTTACGCAAGGGAACATTACTTTAATAAATACTTGGAAGACATTACATCCATCCATATACGCTGCTTCTTCTAATTCTTTTGGTAAACCTTTAAAAGATTGTCTAAATAAGTAAATAAATATACCTGATTTAATTCCCATTCCAAGACCAGACATTAAGAATAATACATATTTTTTTCCAAGTAGTCCGGCTTTTGCGAAGTTTATATACATTGGTAATGATACCATTGTTTGAGGAACAATAATTGTAAATAAACTTAGGAAAAATAATACTTTACCACCTTTAAATTTTAATCTAGCAAATGCATATCCTGCGCATGCAGTAGATGCAACTTGTAAAAGTGAAACAATTAAAGAGTTAAAGAATGTTGTACCAAGTGCTTCCCAGTAATTTAATGCTTTCATTGCAATTTTGAAATTTTCAATAGAGAAGTGTTCTGGTATCCACATTACCTCTGGGTTACTTACGTCCGTAGGCATTCTAAATGCTACAGCAAGTTGTAAAATTAAAGGGTATAATACGATAAATGAAATACCTATTAAGAAAATGTATTTAACTATATTAAAGAATAATTTTACACATTTTGATACAAAGTATTTTCTCTTTTTAGGCGTTGATAATAAGTCTTTCAATTTATCATATAATTTCTTTAACGGATTAACTAATATATTATTCATTATTATTCACCGCCTTCTTTAAGAATAAATAAATTATTCCAATAATAATTAAATTAACTATGAAATAAATTATCGCAATTGTTGATGCCATACCATATGATATTTTTGCTCCAGTAGAATCTTTTGTCATTAAGTTAATTAATTCACTTGATGCAAATCCATCAACGATAGAATAGATTAATACTGGTAAGAACATTTTTGATACCATTGGAACTGTAATTTTACAGAAACAATCATATGCTGTTGCACCTTCAATTTTTGCTGCTTCATATAAATGTTTTGGAATTGCTTGTAATGCAGCAATAAAGATTAATATTTGAATACCTGATTGAGTAACAATTGTAAATATTCTTTCAACAGCCGCAATCAAGAATTCAATTAATCCTTGACCAATCCCAACATTTAATAAGAAGTTTTGAATGCCAGTTAACATTGTGTTAAATCCTGTCATTGTTGAATCCATAGTTGAACCAAATGATCCTTCAAGTGCAAGACTTATTACTGTTGTGTTATATATAACAGGAATAAAGAAAATTACTTTAAAGAATTGATGACCTTTAAATTTAGTGTTAAGTACAACAGCTACAAGTAAACTAAAGATAAATATTACTGGTACATTTACAATCATTTCACCTATAGAACTTGTTAAAACTTCCATAAATGTTTTAGTACCTAACATTTGTGTTTGGAATAGATCTTTGTAATTGTCAAATCCGATCCATGAAATATCCAATCCACCAGCAATTGTTTTTACATCGTTAAAACTCCAGTATATTGTCATAAGTAATGGTACTGCAAAGAATAATGCAAAACCAATTAGCCATGGTAATACTAATACATAGCCACCAAATTTTTCTTGACTTTCAAAACTCATTGTTCTAAATCTTTTTATTAGTTTTTGGAACACATTAAGTTTAACATAAGTTTGATTTTCTACATGAAGTAAATCAATTTTATTTTTTTGAATTTTTACTTTTAATTTTAATTCTTGTTTTTCTAATTTATTAAGTTTTTTAACATTTGGTTTTTTCTTAGCACTTTCAATCTTTAATGTTTCAACATATTGTTCTTGAACTTTTACTAATTCTTGTTCGAGAGAATCAATTATAGAATGAAATTTCTCAGAATATATTGCTTGTTCTTCTAACGTTAAATATTTTTCTGCCATTCTATCTTCCCTCCTTTACAACTTTATAATTGTTTGCATTGATTGTAACACCATTATATATATAATCTGCATTACTATAATTTAAAACAATTTCAACGCCATTACTATATATTGTTTTTACTATATCTGTATTATAGATATATTCATGATTAACAAGTTTTGAATTATAAATTCCTAAATTCATTAATTCTTCATAAAGAGTTATTGTTTTATCATACCAATTATTGTAATAAGTTGAATATAAATAATTATATTCTGTTTCAATTAAATCAGTTGTTCTTTCATATGTCCATGTCATTGATAGATTTGATAATGTTTCAATTGATTTCATTTTATAATAATCAAATGTATATTCGTCACTCATATTGATTGATTCACCTGAATAATCAACATAACCGCTCATAACTAGTTGATAGAATGGAACTGAATATTTGAATATTGCGTATTCAGTTGCACTATATGGAACATCAGTTATAACAGATGCATAAGGAATAGCATAATCATTTGGATTACTAAATAAATAATTATATTCATTTCCATATTCATCCATTAATTCATTAAAGTATTTAACAGTTTGTGATTTAAAATTCATATCTGTGCTTTGATAACTACCATACATTAATGATCCTAAATCTGAGAAAGCTAAGTTTTGAACTTTAATATTATCTACTAGTTTTCTTACTGCAGCAAAAGTATCTTTATATGTATTTGGTTTTAGATAGTGAATTGCTGTTGTTGTCATATCTTTAAGATATAGTGATTCCATATTTTGATAATTAGCTACAATTGAACCGTATTGATTTCTAACTAAATTTTTGTTTGAAACATTTTTATCAGTATATGTTGTTACAAAGTTAAACATAGGGTATAAAGATATATTTTCTTTTTCTAAATTACTTTGTACTAATGATAATTTCTTCTTACTTGTAATAGCATTATTGAAGTTTGTTTTACCATTATATTTTGAATACAATCCATCATTATAAAAGCCTTGATAAATAACATTTAAATTATTAATACCATCATTTTTTAATTTTAAAGCAAGTTCTTCAAGTTGAGTTGATGTTGTTAAACTTTGAACTTTTTCATATTTAATACCTAATATATTTTTTTGTTCTAAGTATCCACCAATTAATGTTAAATTTAATCCTACATTATTTGTTGTATCTTGTTCTTTTAATTTTTGATTATTTATTAAATATTGTTGATATTCGTTTGCCATATCAACATAAGTTGAATCACCTTGTAATGGTTTAATTAATAATGAGATTGTTGCATCATTAAATTCATTTGTCCATGTTTGAATGTCACTTAAACCACTTAATGATTCAAATCTATATACATCAGTTTCTCTAAAATATGCTCTATAGAATGTTTGGTTATAACCATTTGCATTTCCTTCTTGATTCATTGTTGCAACAATAGAACAACATTCCGCACCATTTTCAACAATGTTAATCATTCCTTTAGATAAATTTTCATCATCTATTTTCATTCCATAAACACCAAGAGAAATTTTTGTATTATCATTTTCCATAATTTTTGATGATTTTGCTAAATCATTTCCATAAATTCTTTGTTCATAATTTGATGCGTATTGACGATTATTATTAAAATCTAGTATCGCACCACTACCATCTGGAATTAATGAATATCCAGATTCTTCAGATGTTGCTGCACAGAAGTAAGGTAAAATATCGATATAAATTAATGGATATTTTTCATAATCAACAATTGATTGATTTATTACTTCTACTTTTAATCCTTCATCTTCAAGTGTATATTTCATAGCTACTTCAAATGTTGGATATGTTTTTTCATTAACAACACCAAATTCTAAATTGTCACTTTCTAAATCCTCTTTAGTATATCCACATACATTATAGAAGATTTCATATAAACCTGTTAGCGCAAGTTCTGTAAGAGACTCTTTATTAGTCATTGCATAATATCCAAATTCAGTATTTAATTTATAATTGTTTAAATAAGCTAAATAAGTTTTATAGGTTAAATAATTTGGATCTTTTGATTCTTTTAATTCATTAACATATTCAGTTGCTTTTTGTAAAATATTTATTTCATATTTTTCTTGAGATAATAATTGTGGAAAATCTGTATAGTCTATTTTAACTTTTCCACCTAATAAATAAAGTACTTCAACACTATTATCTACGGTTCTAATAGAATATCTGTGTTGTTTTTCATAATTAATTGAATAGTTATAGTTTCCATATTTTGTTGGAGTTCCTAAACTACCTGAATAATAAACCGTAAGTGTATCTGCTTTTGCAAGGTTTTCTGGTTTAGATTCATATAATTTGTTAGTCTTTTTATCTAATAATGTGAAATGAGTATCATCATTGTTCATGATAAATTGATAATTATCATTTTCAATTATTGTTTGCTTTTTATCTAAATCATCATAATTAACAAATCCAGTTTTATCATATGGAGCTTTTGTAGGGAATACTTTTTTGCCGGTAACTACAATAATTACAATTAATCCTAAAATTAATATAATAATTGAGAAAGCAATTAATGGAACAAGTGGGAATTTAAAACTATCTTTTTTATTTTTTAGAAATTTCTTTAGGTCGATTAACCATTTTTTATAAAAAGGTAATGTAAAATAATTTTGTTCTTGCATAATTACCTCCTAAAAATATCTCATTTTTATCTCATTGTATATCGATACTATCCAACCAAGTATTCTTTCTACAAATGAGAAAAATAATAATATTGTAAAAATAATAACAGCAATAACAATTATTGTAAAAACAATATTAATTACATTCATTCCGAAACTATTTTCATGTACACCCATAATTCCAAAAAACATCATCCAAATTGTTAATCCAACACCTAATCCCATAATAAATGTATAGTACACAATTTCATCTGCTGCAATAAAATTACTTACAATTGTTGCAACTATTGAAAGCCATACATAAGGGAAAAATGAATATGCGATTGCATCAAATATTTCAGATGCTTTTCCTTTTCCATCAAATAATGAACCAACACACCAGTTAGCTATTACCCCTACTAATACAGGTAATAGCACAACTAATATTGTTCTAAATAAATTAAACTCTTTTAAATCTGTACCACCAACAATAAATCCTTTTGCAACTTCATTCAATACAACTGCAAAAATCATCATGCATACATAGAATATACTTACCCATCTTTTTGCTGTTTTTTCTTGTTTAAAGATTTCCCATCCTGCAAGTGGATGAACTATTAGTTGAAGTGGAGCAATAAAAGTATCTTTAAGGAAAGATTTTATTTTACTCATTATATTTTTTGTTTTTTCATTCATCTAAATCTCTCCTTCCTTTTCTGCTGTATTTGCATTTTTAACGAAACTTCTGACTAATAAAGCAATACATCCTGCAAGTACTACACCTAATATATAAGGTGCAACAACACTTAATTTTTCATAACGATATTGTTTATATGCTTGTGAGTAATTGTATAAGTCGTTTCCTAATTTTAAATTTTTTAGTGCTTCTTCATAATTGCCTTGTCTAAATTGAGCTTTACCGATACCAGCATATGCAAGTAAATAGTTACTATTTAATTCTAATACTTGTTCCCATATTTTTGCGGCAGCATCGTATTCATTGTTTTTGTATAAATGAGTTGCTTCATTAACTAATTTACCAAAATCAGTGAATTCAAAAATAATTAAATTTTTATTTTTTGAATCAACTGTTAAAATTTTATCTTTAAAGTAACATAAAGCTTCTGGTAATTGGAATAATTTATTTTGATTTGATGAAACACCGTCTACTGCAGTTGCAAGTGAACCTGCTTCATATAATAAATTTCCTTCAAAGTCGTACGCAAATATTCTACCTCTTGTTTTATCTAAAGCAATATATGTTCCATCTGAATTAACATCAATATCAACAAATGTTGATGATTCAACGGGAACTCTTGATCCTGGTGTTAAATTTTCTGAAACAACATCACCGTCATTTGGTACATAACCATTTCTATTTAAAACATCTGATGCTTTATAATTTAATCTTTTAATAAAATTTGTTCCTACATTTGGTGATGATACTGTGTATACATATTCATCTTCATCAATACATAAGTTTAATAATGATGCACCAAAATTATATCCTTGTGATTTCTTTTGTTCTTCTGATGTAAATAATTGCCAGAATGCATCCCATGCTGAAAGTGTTGCTTGGTTCATTCCATAGAATCTACTAAATGTTCCATCTTTGTTAAAGTCTAATATACCTTCGTTTACACCTTCTGCTACTACGTACATTCTACCAGTTCTACTTACTGTAATTTTCTTTGGTCTAAATTCATATTTTTCAAATACTTTATCAGTTGGAGTTAATACTTCTTGTACTAATTCATAATTCTTATTAAAAATTGCAACACGATTATTTCCAAAGTCACAAACGTATATAAATTCTTTAGTAACATAAAGGCCTTGTGGGTTTTTAAGAGTTGTATCACCATTTGGAAATCTTGTAACATAATTGTAATTATGATCTAATACAACAACTACATTATTACTTCCATCACATATATAAATGTTTTCTTCATCATCAGCAACATCATATAAACTTCCAAACGTATATTCGCTTGAAATTAGATTTCCATTTACATCTACTAAATTAGATGAGTCTACTGATTTCATCGCTACTAAGCTTTCTGCAGAAGCAATCTCATCCATATCTGGCGTATAATTGTATGCCGCATTAACTTTTAAATTTGATACACAAAGTAAACTAATAATAACTAATGTTGAAATATATATAAATAACTTCTTCATAATATCACCTACTTAATACCAGATGATGCCATGGTTTCTAGCATCTTCGATTGGTTTATTACGAATACTGTTATTGGAATAATCAACATGATTACAGTTACAGCCGCAGCTGTACCAGTTCTTGCGATACCACCACTTACAATTTGGCTTAATGCATAACTGAATGGTTTTAAGTTTTCTGTGAAAATGTAGTTTCCACCATCAGTTCCCCACAATTGTTGGAATAATAAAATTATTAGAGTTAACCATGCAGGTTTAACCATTGGCATAACAATTTTCCAAAATATTGTAAATTCGCTTGCGCCATCCATTTTAGCAGCTTCAAGTAAATCGTTTGGAATGTTTGTCATAAATTGTCTCATTAAGAATAATCCTAGTGTATAACCCCAAGCAGGAATAATAATTGACCATTGTGTATCAAGTAAACCTAATTTACTAATAATCATGTATGTAGGAATTGCTGTAACAGCAGTTGAGAACATTAATGAATATACAATTAATTGGTTTAATACTTTTTTACCAACGAATTTATGTTTAGCAAGTGGATAAGCACATAATGATGCTAAAATTACATGTCCTACAGTACCTGCAAGAGTAATCCATATTGTATTTAAGAAATATCTTGAGATTGGAATTTGACTATCATTCATTAAATTGAATAAGTCAGCAAAGTTATCTAATGTGAAATTTCTAGGGAATAATTTTGGAGGGAAGATAAATAATTCATTAAGTGGTTTAAAAGCATTACAAATTGCAAACACTAACGGATATGCACTAAATAAAGCAAAACCAAATAAGAATATAAATAAAATTAAATCTCCATACCAAGATCTACTTAGTCTTACACGACGATATTTTTTATTTTTTACTTGTTTTTTCATTTCAAGATGTTGTTGTTTTAATGAATTAACAACATCATCAGAAGATTGATTCTTTGTTAAAACGCTTAAATCTAATTCTTGATCTTTTACAACTTCTTTTTTCATTAAGAACCAACCCTCCTAATAACTTTTTGAATAACTAAGTTACTTGCCATCATTAATAAGAATAATACTACTGCGATAGCACTAGCATATCCCATTTCTAATCTTGTAGAATTTGTTGAACCAAAGTCTAAAATATGAGTAACAAGTGTATGTGCAGCATATTCTGTTGATGGCATACCGAATAAGTTAACAGATACCATACCAATACCTAGTGAATTAGTAATTTGCATTACTGCACCGAATAATAATTGTGATTTCATTTGTGGTAATGTTACATACCATAATTCTTGCCATCTGTTTTTGATACCATCAATAGCAGCAGCTTCATATAATGTTCTATCAACAGTTTGTAAACCAGCTCTAAATGATAAGAAACTTACACCTAAACTTAACCATAATTGTACAATAATTAAAATAATTAAAGCATAAGATGGAGTAGTTAACCATAATATTGGTTCATTTGTAATCCCCATACTTATTAAGAATGAGTTAATGTATCCATGTCTATCTGATGAGAATAATAATTGCCATATTACATATGCATTACCAGATATTGATGGAGCATAGAATATTAATGTCATTAATCCTCTTACTTTATGTGGTAATTCATTAATTAACCATGCAAATAAGAATGCCATTATATAAGATACAGGACCTGTAATTACTGCAAGAATTAATGTATTTTTTAATGCAATAATAAATACTTCATCATATAAAAATAAATTTACATAATTATCTAGTCCGACAAATTTAGGTGATTGTAACATATCATAGTTTGTGAAGCTTAAAGCAAAACCCACAACTACTGGAATTATTGTAAATGTCAAAAATATTAAAAGATATGGAGCCATCATTGCATAAGATGCTCTACTATTTTTAAGATTTTTTTTCATTACTTCGTTTTTGAATTTTCTTTGTTCTGGTGTTAATTTTTTCTTCTTGAACATAATCTTAATCCAATCCTAATTCCCTTTGTTTTCTTTCTAATTCTGCATTTATTTTTAAATGATAATTATATAATGCATCACTAGGATTTGTTCCTTCATTGATAATGTTTCTAAATGCATTATCAATATATCTTCCAACAATGTAATCCCCTGGAACTGTTGGAATACCTTTTGCATATAATCTTTGTTCTTCTAGGATTTTATAATCTCTAGCAGACCAAGGTAAACTTGCAAATGCATGTTTGTTTGCTGTATTATAACGTGCGGCAGAACCTAAAATTGATTCCATACCTTTTGCGTAATCACTTTGAGCTTGTTCTCCTAACCACCATTGTACGAATTCCCAAGCTTCGTTAATATGTTTTGAACTGGCTGTGATAATTGTACCTGATGAAGATGATGTTGAACCATATTGAATTTGTTCACCATTATCATAACCCGGTAAAAGAGCAAATTGCCAGTTACCACTTATTTCTGGAGCAGATACTGCAAGTGTATTGTATAGCGTAAATGATGATATACCAATTGGCATTTCGCCAGTTCTAAATCTGTTTGTGAAACTTGCTTCAATATCGAAACCATAGTTTCTAAAGAAATCTACGAAATCATAGAACGCTTGTGCACTTTCTGGTTCAAGTAAACCAGAGCTTTTTCCATTATCAAGATATAACTGTCCACCATACTGACAAATCATTGAGTATAATAATGGGCTTAATGCTCCACGACTATTTGGTAAATAATAATCTAAATATTGTCTTTGTAATGCAGGTAATAAGTCTAATACTTCATCCCATGTTTTAGGAGTAATTGGTTTACCTTTTTCATCAATTAAATTTAATTCTTCAAAAATATCTGTTCTAACAAATTGAATTTGGAAATCTTCTGTATCTGGTAGCGCATATGTTGCTCCATTATACTCGAAAGGGACTACTGCACTTGGATAAAAGTTTTGAACAAATTCATCAAAGCCTTCTAACTTACTCATATCGACAATTGCATTTCTTATACCCCAGTTTACAGGAATATTTGATGTAACACCAATTGCAACATCTGGTCCATTTCCAGATAAGATTGCTTTTAATAATACAGCTGAAGATACAAGTTTTAATTCAACGTTAATATTTTTTTGCATTGTGAAAGTTTGGTCAATCATTGAACGCATTAAATTTGCTTGGTCTTTACCTGTCATAATCCATACTGTAATTGTTTCACCACTTGCTTCAACACTACTTTTTAATGTTGTATCAGCATTAAATGATCCAATTAATAATATGAATTCATGTCCTAATTTTTGGAAAAAGTTTATAGAAGGTTTATCTAATGTAGCATCTTTACCATGAACTACAATATAGTCAATTAATAATGGTTGACTAGATACTGTCATTACCCATGTACCAAGTGATGTAATATTATTTTCTAAACTATTAAGACCAGTTAAAATATTTTGCTCACTTTCTAAGAATGAATCAAGTTGAGATTTAGTAGTTTCTAAACTTGAGATTAAACTACTTCTTTCACCTGCAATTTCAATTACATTATTAGTAACAAATTCTAATCTTTCAGCGCAACTTTCAATCGTTTCTCTTAATCCATCAATACTTTCATATAATTGATATGTTTGGTATTTACTTGGATTAACCCCTGTTCTCATAATTACTTTTCTATATATCCAGTTTAAATCAGCAATTGTTTGATTAATGATTCTTGCAGAATCTCCATAAATACCAATTGTGTTTTGAAGCTTGATTTCATTTACACCTTGTTTTAAATAGAAGTAATAAGGTTGTTCTCCATTTCCTAAAGTAACATTTTGCCAATCACTATCATAATTGAATGTAAGATTTTTACACTCTTCAAATGGAATTTCACCATTTACATAAAATATTCTACTTACTTGTTGTCCTCTATTAAAGTTTTGTAACGCTTTAATTGAAATTTGATATAAACCATCTGATGGTACTTCAATTTGCCAACTAATCCAGTCTCCAGCAACATCCCAGTTTTCACCACCAATTGAATTATATCTTGTTAAGAATTTTGCATATGGTTCAATTTTAAAACTATTGTATGAAGCAACAGGAGTAAGAGTTGCTTGATTATGTTCATAAGAGGATTCACCTTGTACTTTGTATGTAATTTCGTTTGTTGATTGATAGTTTGCACCATTACTTAAATGTGTTTGTAAATAATCAGAATATGAATCTATATCTTCTTCTTGATAAATAGTAATACTATTAAATACTACTGGTTCTGATACACCAACTATTTCAATAGTGTTATCTCCTTCTTCAAAATAAAATAAATAAGATCCACCATAATAACCATTAGTATCAGCAATACTTTCTTCATTCCATACTTGTTTTTCTAATGATTGAGGTTTAATATCGTGTTTACCGTCAACTCTTTTTTCTGCAACGTCGAATTCATCTTGCCAAATTCTTGATAAAACAAATGTTGTTGCTTCTTGGAATTGATATTCATCGTTGATTTTAATACCTTTTAAGATATTAGAACTTCTACCAGAAATTGTATAATATTTGATTTTTATATTATAAAATCCAGATTCTTGTATTTTTACATTATAAGTTACTGTTCCTGTTTCTGGTAAATATAATCCATCTAACCCATCAATATGCATTTTTTCGACTTGTTCTTCAAATTCTATATCGATAAAATTAACATATTTTGTAGCATCAATAACTATATCCTCTTCTAAAACTGGTTTATTTATTTCATTTCCTTCAATAAATTCTTGATATGAATTTTCTTCTCCATGTACAAATAAACTTCCAGAATAATCGTCAGGAGTATAAGCTGAAACAGTTGTTGAATCTAAAATACAGTAGAAAGCAACAAGTAAAGCTAATACAGTAATTATTGAAAATAATTTAATAATTTTCCTCTTCATTTTTTCTTTCCTCCTAAAAATATACATACTTATTCTATTATATTTATTATACCACTAATAACTTGTCTAGTCAAGTGAAAATGTCTATACATGTCGATATCTTTAAATATTTTTTTCATAAATAAAAAAAAGACTAAATTTATTAAATTTAGTCTTCTAATATCTCATATGGAGAAAGTATATTATACCCTTTTGGAACCATTTTTTTATATGGTTCATCAAGTAATTTATATGCACAAAACATAAATAATGATATTGAAATTAAAGGTAGGGCAGGAACAAATAAAATACTTATATATATAGTTCCAATTAGTAATAAAAAGATAAATACCATTTTTAACATAACAGCAACTATTGTATTAAATGAATATTTTATTACTTTAAATAATTTTAAATGTGGATAATATACTAGTATAAAACAAGAATTTACTAATGCAAGAACAAAATATATTTCAACAAATAAAACTACATAATATGCTATTACATAAAAAAATGCACTAGATTCTAACAACCAACAATAAAAATAAAATATACTAACAGCATCTAAAACAACTAGTGATGCAAGAATAAGAAAAACTAGTTCTGCTTTAAAATATATTTTTTTAAATACTCTAAAATATAATTTGATCATTCGTCCTATTGTATCTTCTTCAGGGTATTGTAATAAAACAATAAGTGAAACAAGTGCAGGTAGGAATGAGAAAATTCCAAGACCCAAAACTATAGTTATAAATGTTATTATATTTAATATTGTAAGTCTATAAATAAAATTAATTGTTTTAGAAAAGCCTTTTTTAGAATTTTCTTTTTCCATACAAATTCCTTCTTTCTTAAATTAATTATAACACATTTTATTCATTTTATCAAATAAAGCAGCAAACACGAGGTTTACTGCTTTGTTTATTTACTATGCGATTTCTACAGCTGTATAAACAATTTGATATTCAGCATTAGCTAAATCAACTCTAGTTGCAACTAAAGATTCACTTGTGATTGCAGCTTTTGAAGTAATAACAGCTTCTACATTTGAGTTAACAAATAATGCACATACAGCTTTTAATTGATTTTTACTGCCAGAATTTGTAACGATTACAACATAATCAGTATCTTCAACTTCATTTTCGATATTTAAGAAGTTACCTCCACCAGTTGTAGCATTTACACCATTATTATTCCAAGTTGTTGGAGTAGTAATGTTATATTCAGCATCAATTTGAGATGCATTTACATAACCGAAACGAACTTGTTTAACATTTAAATCTTTATCTAAGATAACGATGATACCATTTTGCATAAATGCATGATATCCATTATTAGCATATGGTTGTTTTTCTTTAACATATGTGTTAACAGCTTCTTTATATTTTGCTCCTGTTAATAATGATGAAACATTATCAGTTAAACGACAAGATGCACCGCTTCCAGCATTATAGAACACACTTGTAACATTTACATTAACATCTAATTTGTTAGTTCCATCTGATAATTGAGCAGATACACGGTAATTTTTAATAGCACCTTCACTATCTTCTTTACCATCAGCTTTTGCAACTACTTTAACTTTTACGTCTGTGTAGTTAACACCACTTGCACCTGTTTTACCAATAGAACCTAAATATGAAGCAAGTTCAAATGTTGTAACATTTAATGTTTCAACAAGTTCATCATTTACATAAACTTCATAAGATTGAGCACCTTCAACTGCTGCCCATGTAACTGTTGTACCATTAACAGTTAATACTGGACTTTCTAATTGAGATGAGTTTGCTAATTTAACTTGGAATGTTGGATATTCTGTAATTGTATGTTCAGCTCTCCATGGATCAGTTCCACCTTCTGTAAATTGACCCCAGAAGTAGTTAGCAAGAACATCACGACCATTGTTTTTAACCATTGAACCATTAATTGTGAATGTACCACCAGTTCTACCGATTAATAATTGGTCACCTTCAGAAATGATATTTAATAATGGAGCGATTTGAGCACTATTTCCTTTATATTCAATTTCCGCTGCAGCTTTCCATTCATAGTTGTAATATTGTTGTGTTGTATTTACAATATTAATCATAGCTTTAACAACACCAGCTTTATCAAATAATACTAAGAATGAATAAGCTTCGTTATGTGTTGAAACGATGTTTTGAGCATCAGTGATTAAATATAAGTAAGATTGACTTACATAACCAACTGCAGATGTATCATTTCTTCTTGCAAAATAATCAGCTGCTGTAGTTTCAATAACTGGTTGTTTTTCACCATTAATAACGATTACTTTTTCAACTGAACAGAAGTAAACAACTGCTTCAGATAATGGAGAATCTAAATATTCAACATTATTACCAA
>JAZKYN010000133.1:0-6255 GCA_045612145.1 Bacilli bacterium | reverse complement strand
TATTTATATACAAGGTCTTTTTCAATACCTTTTTGTTCAAGTGTTTGTTCAATATATTTACTTCCTTTTTTCTTTCTTATATATTCAGATACAAAACTTTCTGTATATCTTTCATCATTAATATAAGAAATTGATTCTAGTTTTTTAATTAAAGTATTTATTTGTGTTTCACTTGCTTCTAAATTTTTTAAATATTCATATACTTCTTTTTTAGTTCTTGGTTTGAAGTTAATGTAATTTACAACCTTTTCATAATATTTAACTTCATTTGCGGCCTTTTTTATTTTGTTAAATTCTTTTGATGAGAAAACTGTATTTTGAATAATTCTATACTCCACAAGTTTATCTTCATTTAGAATTATTTCATCATCAAAGTTATCAAAATATACTAAATATTTTTTCCCTTTTTTTAAAACTTTAATGACTTTATATTCTTTTTCACTAGGCATTTTCTTCACCGTGATATGTAAATCCTTCGCCATGAACCTCACTTGATCTTGTAACATATATAAATGCTTTTTCATCAATTTTTAGCACTTCTGATTTTACTTTGTAAAATTCTTTATTTGACATTACACAAATTAATAATTTAAAGTCTTTTCCGTAATATCCACCTTTAGCATACATTTCTGTTACACCACGATCAATTAATTCATATATTTTTTGTTTAACAAGTTCGGATTCTTTTGTAATTATATTTACTGTTCTTGAATTAAATCCATTGAATGTTATACTATCAAGAATAAATCCAGATATTAAAATAAATATAATTCCATAAAAAATAATGAATATATCTTTAAAATATAAAGCTGATGCAAGCACAATTGATCCATCAACCATTATTAAACTAACTGAAAATGGTATTTTTAAATATTTTAAAAATATTTGTTGAACAATGTCAACACCACCAGTTGATGAACCTTTTTTAAGTACAAGACCTATTCCCATACCAGCAAGTACTGCACCAAATACAGTATAAACTAAATAAGCTCCCGCTGTAAGAATTTTTACTGTTTCAGGTGTAAATACGCCACTTGACAAAAGTTCACTTGAAACCGTTGTTATGTTTACAAATGAAGTACCAAGTGCATCTAAAATTAATTCAATAAAGAATACATATACAGGATATGCAAGTGATGCATATACTGTTTTTATGAAGAATGATTTATTAATAAATATTAATGCAAAAACTAACAAAATCATATTTAATGTTAACATTATCATTGAAGATTTTATATGAAATCCAAATATTACGATTTCACCAAGTACTTCTCTTAATAATGTCGCAAGACCTCCAACACCACCAATAATAAGGTTATTAGGGTCAACAAAAATACTATAAGCAATTGACATTAAAATTAAACCTATATTTATTATAAAGAAATCATATAACCATTTTTTATTTTTATTATTAAGTTTTTTTAACATATTATCACCTATCTATTATTTTTGTACCATTTTAAATAACTATTAATAAAATCTTCTAAATCTCCATCAAGTACATTTGAAGGATTAGATGATTCAGTTTGTGTTCTATGGTCTTTAACCATTGAATAAGGATGAAGAACGTAACTTCTTATTTGGCTACCAAAGGCATTATCCGTAAGTGGTGTTCCAATATTCTTCATTAAGGCGTCTTGTTCTTCTTTATATTTTTGATATAATTTAGATTTTAAAATGTTAAGTGCTCTTTCTTTATTTTGAATTTGACTTCTTTCATTTTGACAAGATACTACGATTCCTGTAGGAATATGTGTAATTCTAACAGCTGAATCTGTTGTATTTACGTGTTGTCCACCTGCTCCGCTTGAACGATATGTATCTATTTTTAATTCATCCATGTTTATTACTATATCATTGTTTTCAATAATTTCTGGAGTAATATTACATGCGGCAAAAGATGTATGTCGTCTTGCATTTGAATCAAAAGGAGAAATTCTTACAAGTCTATGTACTCCTTTTTCTGCTTTTAATGTACCAAAAGCATTTTTACCTTTTATCATAAAAGTAACACTTTTAATTCCTGCATCATTTGCTTCTTGATAGTCTATTAGTTCAAATTCAAATTTATTTTTTTCAGCATATCTTTTATACATTCTATATAACATTAGCGTCCAGTCTTGTGATTCAGTTCCACCTGCACCAGGATGTAATTCTACTATGGCATTTAATGTATCATATTCTTCGTCAAGTAATAGTTTAATTTCTGTTGTTTCTATTTTCTTGTTTAAAGAATTTATTATGTTTTCTGCTTCTTCAAATAATGATTCATCAGAAAGTTCAATAATTGTTTCTAAATCTTCTAATTTTTTTGCAAGGTTATTATAATTGCTTATTGAATCTTTTAAATCATTTGTTTCTTGAACAATTTTTGTTGCGTTTGATGAGTCATCCCAAAATGTTGGTTCTAACATTTTTTGTTCATTTTCTTCTATTAGTTTATACATATTATCTAAAGATAATACATCTTTAATATCTGATATTCTTTTTTTGAAGTCTTCAAAAAATTTTACTATTTCATATTTTTCCATAGTTTCACCTCCTTATTATATAGAGTTTAATAAAAAGCAAGCATAAAAATACTTTGCTTGCTTTTTGTTTTTTATTGATTGATACCGCAGCAATGCTTGTATTTTTTACCAGATCCACAAGGACATGGATCATTTCTACCAACTTTATCTTTATTAATAACTGGTTTACGTTTTGCAGTTTCACCACCTGCATTAGTTCCAGTTACTTTTGCTTGTTCTTCACGTTTTAAGTTGTCTCTTAATACTGCTCGATTAATTGTCATTGTTACTTCATCATTGATAATTGCAATCATTTCATTAAATGTATCATATCCAATTTCTTGATATTCACGAAGAGGATTGATTTGAGCATATGATTGAAGACCAATACTTTGTCTTAAATCACTCATTCTATCAATATGATCCATCCAGTGTGTATCAACAACTCTTAATAATACTACTTTTAAGAATTCTTGATATACTTCTTGAGGAACTAATTCTTTCTTTTCAAGAAGTTTAGATTGGAATTTTTCTAGTACAATATCTTGTACTTCAGATACAGTTTTACCTTCTATTTCTTCAATTGAAATATCATCTCTATTAAAGTATCTAACTGCAAATTCATTCATGAATTTTGTAGCATCAATTGTTGTTTGTTTTTTATCTTCTACTTGATATAAAGGAATATGTCTTGTAACAACTGAATTCATCATTTTGTGAATTGTTGGTTCCATATCATCTAAGAATAAAATATCTTTTCTTTGAGTATAGATAATTTCACGTTGTTTTCTTAAAACTTCATCATATTCAACAACATTTTTACGACGATCATAGTTAGATCCTTCAACTTTCTTTTGTGCACCTTCAACGAATCTTGAGAACATTTTTGATTCAAGTGGTGTTTCATATCCATCTTGGTCAGGATTTGCAATCATTCCAAGTAATCTTTCAAATCTTTCTCCACCGAATCTAACCATCAATTCATCTTGTGCAGATAAGTAGAATCTACTATAACCAGGGTCGCCTTGACGCCCAGATCTACCTCTTAACTGATTATCGATACGACGTGCTTCATGACGTTCTGTACCAATTACCGCAAGACCACCTAGTTCTCTAACACCTTCACCAAGTTTGATGTCGGTTCCACGACCAGCCATATTTGTTGCGATTGTTACTGCACCTTTTTGACCAGCATGTAATACTATTTCTGCTTCTCTTTCATGTTGTTTAGCATTTAATACGTTATGTGGAATTCCATGACGTTTTAATAAACCTGATAATAATTCACTTGATTCAATTGAAATTGTACCAACTAGAACTGGTTGACCTTTTTCATGACGTTCTTTAATATCTTTTGCGATAGCAAGATATTTACCTTTCATTGTTTTATACATTAGATCTGGTTCATCAATTCTGATTACTGGAACGTTTGTTGGAATTTCAACAACGAACATGTTATAAATGTTTCTAAATTCTTCTTCTTCAGTTTTTGCTGTACCTGTCATACCTGCAAGTTTTGCATACATTCTAAAGTAATTTTGATATGTAATTGTTGCAAGTGTTCTAGTTTCTTTTTTGATTTGTACATTTTCTTTTGCTTCAACAGCTTGATGTAAACCCTCACTCCATTGTCTACCAACCATTAAACGACCTGTAAATTGGTCAACAATAATAACTTGTCCTTCTTGAACTACATAGTCTTTATTTTTTTCCATGATGTAGTTTGCACGAAGAGCATTGTTAATATAGTGAACAAGACCTACATGTCTAATATCATAAAGGTTATCTACATTAAAGAATCTTTCAGCTTTTTGCATACCTGATTCAAGTAATGCAACATGACGATCTTTTACATCGATTTCGTAATCTTCATCTCTTAATCCTCTAACAAAAGAGTTTGCTTGAATATAGAAGTTAGCACCTTTCTTTTCCCCACCTGAAATGATTAATGGTGTTCTTGCTTCGTCAATTAAGATTGAATCGACTTCATCGACGATAGCAAAATTCATATTAGGTCTTTGTACCATTTGTTCTTTATATAAAACCATATGGTCTCTTAAGTAGTCAAATCCAAGTTCACTATTTGTTGAATAAGTAATATCACAATTATATTGTTCTCTTTTTTGATCAGAATCAAGTTCTCTTAAGTTTAAACCAACTGTAATACCTAAGTAATTATGAATTGCGCCCATTTCTTCAGCATCACGGCTTGCTAAATATTCATTAACTGTAACAATGTGAACACCTTTTCCAGATAAAGCATTTAAGTATGCAACAAGTACTGATGTTAATGTTTTACCTTCACCAGTTTTCATTTCCGCAACGTTACCAAAGTGCATTACTGCAGCACCGATAATTTGTACTTTAAATGGAGTCATACCTGTAACACGAGTTGCAGCTTCTCTTGCTGTTGCAAATGCTTCAACCATGATATCTTCTAAAGTTTCACCTTTTGCAAGTCTTTCTCTAAAAAGAACTGTTTTTCCTTTTAACTCTTCTTCTGATAATGCTTTGTATTCTGCTTCTAAAGCTATAACCTTTTCAGCAATCTTTTCGCATCTTTTTAATTCTTTGTTTGCAGGATCAAATAATTTCATATTTAAATCACGCATCCTTTCCCTACGTTTTTAATAACATTCATCTATATATGATACCAAATTTTTTAATTTTTTTCAAGTTATTAGATATTATATACTTTTCTTTTTTAATATTTCCAAATGTTCAAGTTTTGAAAATTCACATCCACAATAGTCTTGGCGATATAAATCATATTCTTTTGAGTATTCGATTGACTTTTTGTATCCTTCTTCTTTTTTGAAATTTGAGTATAAATACTTACACTCTTCACTTTGATATTTTTCCATTATTTCATTAATCCATGTGCTATTTTTATACGGACTTATTGATAAAGTTGTTGTATAATAATCAAATCCATTACTCTTTGCATATTCATATGTTTCTTTTAATCTAAACTCATAACAGTTATAACATCTTTTACTTCTTTCACCAAGTTGTTCTAATCCTTTTATTTCGTTTAAATATAAATTATAATCATAAAAACCTTCAATAATTTTTATATTTTCATTTATATGTTTAACGACTTTTTCCTGTTCAATTAATCGTTTTTTAAATTCATCATTTGGATATATGTTTGGATTGTAGAAAAATATTGTAATATCAAATACCTCAGATAACAATTTTAATACATGTGTACTACACGGTCCACAACAACTATGAAGTAATAATTTTGGTTTGATATTTGATTCTTTTATTTTTTTAATTTGGATTAAAAAATCATTATAATTCATATTATCACCAGTTTAATATTTCTTTTATTTCTTTATTATTTTCATCAAAAATAGGTTTGCCATCCTTAAATAATATAAAAGGAATGTTTAAATTTTTTGCAAATTCTTTATCAAAATATTCATTATCACCTATATAAATACTATCATTTAAATCAATATAATTTAGTATATTTGTCTCTTCTAAAAATAGATTTGATGGTTTTCTATGAGTTACATCTCCACTAGAATATACATTATTGAAGTACTTTAAAACATCAAATTTTTCTAAAGTATACTTTAAACAATTTGATGAAAATGTCGCATTACTTAATATATAAAGTTCATGATTTTTGTTTTTTAATTCTTCTAAAAAATTCTTTATATCGAAAATTTCTTCATCTATAACTGAATATTTATACATCTCTAATTCGATTTTTTCTAAATCATAATTAGAAATA
>JAZKYN010000132.1:0-11496 GCA_045612145.1 Bacilli bacterium | reverse complement strand
CTGTAATTTTTCCAATTACTCCTTCAGGTAATTTTTCTTTTCTTTCTACTACAATTTCTTCATTAAATTCTACACCAAAATATTCTTTAATTGATTTTTCATAAATTTTGGCAAGTAAAGCAGCGCCTTTAACGTTGTAATGTAAATTATCTTGTAAATAGAACGAATAACTATCATCTTGAATATAATCATCAAGAGGAACAATTCCACAATTTTGTTCATTTGCAATTCTTCTAATTTCAGTATTATATGCAATTCTATTAGCATCACTATATTTTCCATTATTGTAAGCACTATAACCAAGTGTTGTAATAAAGATATCAGAAACACCTAATGCTTTAACTTTTGCAACGATTGTTTCGATTGCTTCAGCAAATACACTTACTTCTACTGCGCTTGCGCAGTCATTTGTACCTAAGTATATAATCACGATATCAGGAGTTCCATTTTCATCAAGTGTATCAATTCTTGAATCTTGAACACCAGCACTAGCAATAGTACCAGAAGCACAAGAACCACTCCATGAGTTATTAATACCTAATGTTAAATTATTATTTTTAATTAATTGATACCACCATGTTAAATTAACTACATTAATTTGAGATTGAGAGTATCTAGGATAATAGAATTGATTTTCTCCACTATAGTAACTATTCATTTCTGAACCTTCAGCATAAAATGTTGAAATACTATCACCTAAAATAGAAACTTTTTTTCCAGCAATTGTTGCTTTAATTTCTTCCCATTTTGCTACTAATGTTAAATTAGTTTCTGGCATTACTGTTTCACTAAAATAAGCACCTTCAAAGAACCAACCTAAGAATTCATATCCATCTTTTTCAGGAGTTGGAAGTTCAATTGGAGTACCAGCTTCAGCTGTAATTGTATTTTCTGCTAATGCATTACCACTATTTACATCTAATGTAATAGTGTATTCAACAACTGGAATTACGATTTCTTCCCATTTTGCAACTAACGTAACATCATATTCAGGCATTACTGTTTCTTCGAATTTAACTTCACCATTATACCAACCTAAGAAATTATAGCCTTCTCTTGTTGGAACTGGAAGTTCAATTGGATCAAAAACATTAGCTGTAATTTTTGATTCAACCAACGCATCACCACCTGCAACATCCAGTGTAATAGTATATTCTACTGCAGGAACTTCATCTTTTTCCCATTTCGCTATTAATTCAATATTAGTTGATGGCATTACAGAGAATTCATATTTTACTCCTCCTAAATACCAACCAATGAATGTAAATCCTTCTTTTATAGGATCCGTAGGAGCAGCAATTTCAATTCCTGCTTCAGCCACTATTGCTGTTACACCTGAACCACCATCAGAATTAAACGTGATTTTATAAGTAGTTGGTGTTGATGTACCACCACTTTCACCGCAACTAACTAAAACTACGCATAAAGATAACAACATAACTAAAACAAAAATAATTTTTTTCATTCAATTAACCTCTTTTTTATTATAATTTACTTATAATATTCGTCTTTTAAAACACCAACATACGGAAGATTACGATATTTTTCATCCCAATCTAAACCAAAACCAAGAACGAATTCATTAGGAATAGTAAATCCTATATATTTAGGAGTAACGTCTGATGTTTTTCTTCCTTCTGGTTTATCAAGTAATGTCGTAATTTCTAAAGAGGCAGGATTATATCCTTCTAACATTTTCATTATTTTTGAAAGAGTTAAACCAGTATCTATAATATCTTCTACAACAATAATATGTTTTCCTTCAAATTTATCTGTTGATAAATAAGAAACTTTAACATCTCCTGTAGAAGTTGCACCATGATAACTTGATGCACGTAAGAATTCATATACAACAGGAATTGTAATATTTTCGCAAAGTCTTGCAAAATAAGATACACTTCCTTTTAATAGGCATAACATAGTTACTTCTTTGCCCTCATAGTCTTTACTAATTTGTTGACCTAATTCTTTAACTCTTTTTGAAATTTCTTCTTCACTAATTAAAACTTTTTTTATTACTTCTTGCATATTATTTTTCTTCTTTCTCAATTATGGCTCTAGCAATTTTTACACCATTAGCTCCTGCTTGTGCAAGACCTCTTGTAATACCTGCACCATCTCCACCAACGTATAAATTTTTAATTTCTGTTTCGAAATTTGAATTTACAACAGGTCTATCACTATAAAATTTTGCTTCAACACCATAGAATAATGTATGGTCACTTGCAATACCAGGAGTAATATAATCAAGTTCTTCAGTCATTTCAATTAGTGATTTCATTACATTATAAGGAAGTACTAATCCTAAATCTCCAGGAATAGCTTCTTTTAAAGTTGGTTTTACGAAACCTTCATCAATACGTTTTTTAGTAGAACGTCTTCCTTTTTTAATATCACCATATTTTTGAACGATAACACCACCATTACTTAATTGGTTAGCAAGACCACTAATTTCTTCTGCATAAGCATTTGGATCTCTAAATGGTTCATCAAATTCAAGTGATACAAGTAATGCGAAGTTTGTATTTTTAGAACCAAGTTTACTATCTTTAAATGCATGCCCATTACATACTTTTACACCATGATGATTTTCAACAACAACGTGTCCACTAGGATTTGAACAGAATGTTCTAACAGTTGTACCAACACTTGTATTATAAATAAATTTACCTTCATATAAATGACGATTAATTTCATCCATAATAATATCGTTTGTTTCAACACGAACACCAACGTCAACTCTGTTATTTTTAAATGTAACATTATGTTTAGAAAGTGCTTTAGTTAACCAATGAGAACCAGCTCTACCAATACATAAAGCAACATATTTACCATAGATAGGTTCACCATTTTCTAAAATAATACCTTTAACGACTCCATCTTCAACAATAACATCTTCAACGTTTGTCGCAAATTTATAATCAATATATGGTTTCATATGTTCATATATATTCTTTAATACTTGAAGATTTACTTCTGTACCTAAGTGTCTTACTTCACTTCTTAAAAGTTTTAATCCTCTAGCAATACCACGGCGTTCAATATCGAATACTTCTTTTGTATATGGATCTGTTATTTCATTTGGAGCACCATGTTCTAAATTGATATTATCAACATATTTGATTAAATCAATTACTTCTTCTTCTGATAAGTAATCTGTCATCCAACCACCAAATTCACTTGTGATGTTGAATTTACCATCAGAATATGCACCACATCCACCAAAACCAGATGTCATAGCACATGCAGGGCTACATGTACCTGTTTTTGAAGTAGGGCATTTTTTTGCTTTCTTTTCTAAGATAGGGCATTTTCTTGAATAAATATCTGCTCCTTTTTCAACAAGTAATACTTTTAATCCTTTGTTTTGTACCATTAGTTCGTAAGCACAAAAAATCCCTGCTGGACCTGCACCTACTAATATTACGTCATAATTATTGTTCATATTTTCCACCTATTAATCCATTCTATTATAATTATATCATTTATAACTTGTAAAATCAATTATAAAGTTAAAAACTTTAAAAAGCCCAATGTTTGATACATTGAACTTTAATTATTAAAATAAGTTTATTTTATTTTTTTCTTTGTTTATTAATTCTTCATAAGATAGAACTTTGACATCTCCTTTAGAAGATTCAAATTGACCATTATTTTGACCAACTAATAAATATTTCGTTACACTATATTCTTTATCAAAATTTAAATTATTTACTTCAAAATTAATTATATTAATTGGATGATTTTCATCTGTATAACTTGTTTTATATGTAGTTGTGAAATAAATTGCAATTAGTTCTTTTTCTTGTTCATTAATACATGCAACAAATTTGCTAGTTGCACTCTTTTGTAATAAATAATTTAAAGAAAGTCTATTATCAATCATCCATAAGTTTGTATTATCAGTTGTTGGAGTACCATCTAAAATAAAGAAATCATTAATTAATTCTTTAGTAGTAGGATTTAATGATAACACTTTTTCTAAAATATCTATAACTGCTTTTCTTTTTAAAATATAATTAGCAAATTCACTTCTTAAATTTTCTGAAAGAGGAATTAATAAATCAAGTAATTTGTTTTTAGCATTCATACTAGGATCTTGTAAAGTTTTATTAACTTGAATATTATTCTTTATATTTATTTTTTGTGAAAGTTTGCTTAATTCGTTTGCAAGTTTATCAGGATTTGTAGCTATTGCATACGGAATATTTTTTAATTCATCTGATGCATATTTTGTTAAATATTTATATTGTGATAAATTATTTTCAATATATTTTGCAATTTCTTCATCTCTAACTTCTCTTATTTGATTTACATAATCATGCAAGAAAATTGTTATTTGATTATATACTACTTCATATAAGTTTATAGCAAGTTCAAAATGAGGAACATCATCATTAGATCTTTCTTCAAATATTACATTTGAGAAATATGTTCTTTCACTGTTAACATCTTTATCTAAGAATTCTCCACTTAAATAACATTGATATATTGCTTTTTTGCCATCAATATTAAATGTTGATGGTAAGTCTTTAATATTTGTAATATCATAACTACATACAACTCTATTTTGAGCACAAATATAAATTTTATGTTTTGCATTTGTACTAGCATTTAAGAAAACGTGTCTTAAATTAAATGTTGTATTATTTGATAATAATGTTTCATGTTTTGTTGTAATAAATTTTTCTTGTTCAAAAAATTCATTTAAATCAATTTCTTCTTCTTCATCACTAATTGAAATTTTTGGCATAGCTCCAATAACAAAGTATGTCGCAAAGTGTTCAATAATTTTACTTGCAATATCTTTAAGCGAAAGTTCTGTTGCTTCACGATATTCTTGTTTTAAATCAATTAATTTAATACTTGTTGAAAGTTCTACATTTTGATTTAGTTCAGTTAATACTTCATTATGAATTTCATCATCAATATTAAAATCAAATGATCTATTTAATGTTTTACCACTTTCTTGATATGTACTATTTACTTTTACATACTCAAAAGCTTTAAGCCAATTGATTCTTCCTACACCTTTACCACCAATTTCAACTTTATAATCCGAATCACTTGTGCAAAAAGATTCATAGTTATGTTTTGTAAAACCAATACCATTATCGATTATTTCAATTCCGAATATTCCAGATACAAAGCCCCCAATACGATAATTATCTCTTTCAATATTGATTTTAATATATTTATCTTGTAAATCATTTGTTTCTTCAATAGATTGCATTGAATTCATTATTGCTTCAAATAATGGAACAAAGATATCTCCTACTGAAAATTTAAAATTTCTTACACGATTCTTAAAATTAAGTTTCATTTCTTTCACCTATTTTCTATTAATTAATACATTCATACCTATTTAGTATATCAAATTTTTTCTTTTTTTCCAAATATTTGATAAAATATGTTATAATAGTGTATATAATTAAAATGAGGTATATATATGTCAAGAACAATTATCTGTCTTGTAAGACATGGACAAACTGATTGGAACAAAGCTTCTTTGATACAGGGAAGATATGATATTCCTTTAAATGATACAGGTAGAGAACAAATTCATATTACTTCTTCTAAACTAAGAAAGACTAATATAAAATGGGATGTATTTTTAAGTAGTCCTTTATCTAGAGCAGTAGAAACATGTGAAATTATATGTAAAGACTTATCTTACGAAAATATAAAAATTATCAAAAGAGAAAATTTAATTGAACGTGAGTTTGGTGAAGCAGACGGTATTCCTATTTGTGATGAAGTATATGTTAATATACTAAGCGATAATTATAAAGGAATAGAAACATCAAAAGAAATAAACGAAAGAGCAATAAATGAAATACTTGATATTGCGAAAACTTATCCAAATAAAAATGTTCTTGTTACAACTCATTCTCATTTTATTAAAGGTGCTTTTACAGTATTAGATAAAAACCTTACATTTAAATCAACTTTATATAATGGAGCTTTAAATTTTATTATTGTTGAAGATAATAATATTGTTGAATTTCATTTTAATAAATAAAAAAGATTACACACTACCTTATTCACATGGTACTGTGTAACCTTTTTTTATACTTAATGATATTAATGTTTGAGAAGGTACATAAAAAATCCATGCAAGATTAAATCCTGGATTTGCTATAAAATACAAGAATGTTCCTTCTTTTAACGAAAGATAACTTTCATTCATAATTGATATACCTATCACAAAATCGCAACAAGCAAAAAGAATTAAACCTATTATCAGTAATATATTTTTGTTTTTTACAACAAAAGCAAATATGATATTTACAACCAAATTTGCATAATAAAATAATGATATTAAACTTAAAAAGTCGGTGTTATCTTTTAAAACAATTATCGTTGCTAGTAAAGAAATAGCAACAGTTATTGTTCTTACAATTATATGTATTTTTTGTTGAAATTTGTTTTGAGAATTATATATATAAATTAAATAACAAATCTGAGTTATTGAGAAAAAACTCATTGCTAAATTTTGTTTCATTGGATCAACTACAACTAAAAATATATCTGCACAAACAGTTGTTAATAATCCAATTATAATCAAAATATTTTTTTTATTGTAATTTAACAAACTATATAGAAATGCACAAACAACAGCAGAAAATGAAACTATTGTATTAAATGCTCCACTTGTTAATTGAACTAAAACAGTCAAAGATAGTTCAATTATAATAAATATTAATATTTGTAAACTAAGCTGCTTCTTTTTCATATTTCTTTTTTGAAACTAACTTGTAAATTGAAGTTTCTACTATAAAAATAATATAAGATATTAAAACAAATCCTAACATATAAATAAGATAAAATACAAAATATGGAACTTTATCGTATATTATTGATAGAATTGGCAATGTGCAATCAAAATATGGACTTATAAAGAACATATTGAAAGTTTCAGTATTTCCCATTGAAACTAGATGTTTATAAACTGCTATATCTAAAACCGTAGCAATTAAAAGCATAACGAAAAATACAAATATACTTTTTACATAAAATTTAAAATCAAACACTTTTCTATATCTTGTGAATAAAAATACACCTAATAATATTTGTGTCCCATGATGAATCATAGTTTGAATGTTTATTCCAATAGTTTCAATGAATACATCATTTGGATAAAAAAATACAGCTAATCCACCAAAGAATGAAAATGTAATAGTATATGCTATCATCGCATTTCTTATTTTACCATCTTTTAACAAGAAAATAAATGGCAAAATGTAGAATTGAGACGAACATAATTGGAATGGGAAAATATATACAGGATAATCCCATATTCCTTTTCCATCTTCATATACAAATGAAAACTCAACTTGTTTATAAATTTCTAATAAAATAACTACAGCCCAAAATATAAATACAATTTTATTTGTAGTTTTTTCACTACAATTTTTATAAAATTTACATATTAATATTGTACCCATAAGTGCAATTATTATAAACATTATATGAAACCAACCGAAGTTTGTAGGGCATTCCATTGTTTTTTGTAAAGAGTGTATAATTCGTTCAAATAAATTCATAACATAATTCTCCATTTTATTGATTGTATTATAGCATTCTTTGTCAATTTTAACAATAGTTAAAAAAGTAGAATGCATTTTATGACATTTAGAATGCACAAATTAAAAACCATGTTAAACAATTATTTCCATTATAAAAAAGAAGTTTAATTAATTAAACTTCTTTTTCTTATTAAAATTCAATTGAGGAATCATTATAGCTACAAACATAAAGATACAGCCAACAAATTCCTGAATCTCAAGTTGCTCTTGAATTATAATCGCACCAGCTATTAATGATACAACAGATTCAAAACTCATTATGATTGAAGCAATAACTGGTTTCGTATATTTTTGTCCAATAAATTGCAATGTATATGCTATACCACCTGATGCAATACCAGCATATAAAATTGGAATAATTGCTTTATTTATACTTTCAACATTTGGTTCTTCAAATACAAACATTGCAATTAATCCTATTACTGCACATGTTAAAAATTCAATTGCAGAAAGCCATAAACAATCAAATTTTTTAGAAAAATGATCTATTAAAAGTATTTGAACACTAAAGCAACATGCACATAATAATAAAATAAAATCATATTTATTAATATAAATATTATTTGCTATATCTTCTTTTTTAAAGCATAACATCATCAAACTAATAACTGCGATACCTACACTTAACCATTCTACTATTTTTACTTTTTTCTTTATAGCAAGGCCAAAAACAGGTACAAGCACAATATATAATGCTGTTATAAATCCAGTTTTTCCAGCTGATGTTTCTTGTAATGAATATTGTTGTAACATTGTTGCTATCGCAAGTGTAACACCACATAATACACCACCTAATATAGCTATTTTTATATCACTTTTTTTTGCTGTAAAAAGTAATATTTTCTTATGAACTAATAAGTCTCTAATTATTACTACCGCTAATACAAAAACTGCAGAAAATAAAAATCTTACTCCACAAAATGTAAATGGTCCTACATGATCCATTCCTTGTTTTTGTGCAACAAAAGCAACACCCCATATAAGTGATGTAATTAGCAATAATATATTTCCTAAAGTTTCTTGTTTTTTCATATATACCTCAATAAAAAAATGTAGTAATTATATATATTTTACTACATTTTTTGTTTTTTAAATTATATTATGCATTTTTCTTTGGTTCTTGGCAATAAGGAATAATTGTTCCTTTGAAGTATTCAGTAATGAATTGTTGTGTTTTTTCACTTGATAAAACTTCAATTAAATCTTTTACCCATTGAGCATCTTGATCTTCTGCTCTTACTGCAAGAATATTTGCATTTACATGTTCTGGATCTTCTTCTTTGCATATTAATAAATCACTTGAAAGACCTGCTGAAATAGCAAATGTAGCATTTACAATACCTAGATATGTGTCTTCATCATCTAATGATGCAGCAATTAAGTTTGTGTTAATTGGAACAATATTTAAATTTTTAGGATTAGATACAACATCTTCAAGTGTAGCTTTTGAAACACCATCTTTTAAAGTAATTAATCCAGCAGCTTGAAGAATGAATAAACATCTACTCATATTAGATTCATCAGATGCAATTGTTACTTTTGAACCATTTGGAATTTGTTCAACATTCGAAATTGCTTTTTTTGTATAACCACCATATACGCAATCATAGTATTCAAATACAGATACTAAGTTTGTTCCATTGCCTTCATTATATTGATTTAAGAATGGAGTATGTTGGAATAGGTTTGCATCAATGTCACCGCCTGCAAGTGCAGCATTAGGCATTGAGAAATCTGTATATAATTCAACTTCTAATTTATATCCTTTTGCTTCAAATTCTTCTTTTACGAAATCTAAAATTGGTGAACCAGGTTCTAACATAGTACCAATTTTTATTTTATTACCATTGTTATTACAAGATGTACATACACATAAAGCACTAAATAAGCATAAAGCTAAAACTAAAATTTTTTTCATATTTTTATTATCCTTTCTATTTTGTTAGTTTATATAATAAGTTACCAATCATTTGTACAAGTTGTACTAAAATGATAACAGTAATAACTGCGAATAACATCGCATTTTGATCATACCGTTGTTGTCCATACGTAATCGCAAAGTTACCGATACCACCTGCTCCTACAGCACCAGCCATTGCAGTATATCCAATTAGAGTTATTATACCAAGAGTTAAACTTGATATAATTGCAGGTAACGCTTCTCTTAGAACAACTTTAGATATTATTTGAAATTTATTAAAGCCTAAAGCTGTTGCAGCTTCTACTACGCCATCATCTACTTCTACAAGGGCATTTTCAACAAGTTTTGTGAAAAATGGAATTGCCGCAACCGCAAGTGGTACTATAGCAGCTTTATTTCCTGTAAATGTTGCATTCCCTGTAAATAGATTCATCACATTTCTTGTAAACGGAATTAACCAAAAAATTAAGATTAAAAATGGAAAACTTCTAAATATATTTATAATTATATTAATTACTTTATAAATAATTTGTAAAGTTTTGCTTTTGTTTTTTCTTAGAAGATATAATAGACTTCCTAGTACTAATGCAAATATAATTGCAATTAATGCACTAAAGCCTACCATATATAGAGTCTCTAAAGTAATTTTTAATAAATGTTGTTCCAAATATACTTTTAAACTCATATTATACCTCCTTCTCAATTACCGAGAAAACAATATTTTTGTTTGCTAAGTAATTCGATACTTGTTCATAATACTTTTCATCAAAATTAATTATTAACGAACCTAATACATTATCTCTAAATTTTTCAAGTTTACCTCCAACAATTGAGAAATCAATATTTAACTCCCTTGCCATTGCAGTAATAATTGGTTCATTTGATGATTGATTATTAAATCCTAATTTTATATTAATTCCAGTATCAGGTACAATTTCTTCTTCGTCTGTTAATTCTTTTATCGCAATACTACTACTTGTAAATAACTCATCTGTTTTTCCTACTTCTTGTAATACACCATTATTTAAAATCGCAATCGTATCACAAACTTCTTTAACTACTTCCATTTGATGTGTAACCATTACAATTGTTATATCAAATTCTTTTTTAATTTCAAGAAGTAATTTTAAAATTGACTTTGTAGTTTGTGGATCTAATGCTGAAGTTGCTTCATCGCATAAAAGAATTTTTGGATTTAACGCAAGAGCCCTAGCTATCGCAACTCTTTGACATTGTCCACCAGATAAATTTCTTGGTTTTTCATTTAATTTTTCTTTTATACCTACAACATCTGCTAAATATTCAACTCTATTTTTTATTTCATTTTTTGAATAACCATATGTTTCAAGAGGTAAAGCTATATTTTTATATACAGTTTTTGTTTGCATTAATGAGAAACTTTGAAAAATCATTCCAATATTTCTTCTAGTTTTTAATAATTCTTTTCCGCTTAATGTTGTAATGTCAACACCGTCAATTAAAATTTGTCCACCGTCAATTTCTTCTAGTTTATTGATTGTTCTAAGTAATGTTGATTTACCAGCTCCAGATTTACCTACTATCCCAAACACACATGATGATGGTATTGTAAATGTTACATCATCTAATGCTTTTACACCACTAAATTCTTTTACGACATTTATAAACTCTATCATATGTTCTCCTTTCTATAAATAAAAAAATCGTCCTATCTAAAAAGATAAGGACGATTATAATATCGTGGTACCACCTTAATTCATCAGTAAAAACTGACCTCTTTACGAAACACTAACATGTTTCTCCGCTGTAACGTGCGTTCACGTTAATGGCTAAATATCACCACTAAAAACTCCAAGACCATGTTCATAAATATCTTTACATCTTTTTACACCAAACAAAGACTCTCTATGCTAAAGAATACTTATTACTCTTCTTTTCAACGTTTATATTTTTCTACTAATATTATATTATTTTTTTTATTTTTTATCAAATAATTTATCTTATGTA
>JAZKYN010000131.1:0-1629 GCA_045612145.1 Bacilli bacterium | reverse complement strand
TGTTAGTTTTGTGATTATAATATTTTTCACCCACAAAACCACAAATTATTTAGAAGAACCTTTTTTTTAATCTATAAGTATATTTATTATTTCTACTTTATCTCCGTTTGTAAACACTAATTCATAAGTTCCTTTTTCTATTGTGGATGGGATTTGAAGATCATATGTTTCTCCTCTTTCACTTCCTACTATATCTTTATTTACTCTTATTCCTTGGATTAAAACTTTTCCTTCATTAGATTTATAATATACTTTTAATTGGGTTACATTTTCTTTCACATCTTTTGTATACACTTTAATTTTAACTTTTGTTGATGAAAGTGGTATATAATTACTTTCTATTTCTACTTTTAAACTTGGTTCTTTTCTGTCTTTTATTTGTGCTTCTATGTTGTTATCTTCTATTTGACTTAACATTACTCCATCATTATAGTATTGTTCGTCTAATAAATAACATAATGTTGATGTGAATTTTATTGCTCCTTCTTCTGTTTCTAATGTTCCGATTTCACTTTCTATTTCTATTGTGTATGTTCCATAGTTCTTTATCGGTATTATTATATATTTGTTTTGATATTTTGGTAAGTAACTTCTTCCATATTTTATTACGATTCCTGTTGGTAATGTCTTTCCTTCTAATACCTCTATTTTTACTCCTATTTTCCCTTCACTTAGTTTTGTATTTGTGAATTCGTCATCTTTTGTTACATTGATTTCTAATGTTAGTGTTTCTTTTTCTTCATAGCTTTCTTCTTTGAATTCTACTTCAAAGTCTTCGATTCCACTTTTTGAAATATTTACTTCATATCCTGCTACTTTTGGGGTAGATCTTGTATATAATGTTATGTCATTGTTTGTTTCACTCTTTACATAATCCATTATATCAATATATCCATTTTCGATATTTCCATATTCGTGCTCTAATCTTACTGTTCCGCTATATACACTTTCCATTAGATTTTTATACGCATTTGTTTCAACTTGTTCTAAGTCAAATACTATTATTAATCTTTCTGTAATTCTTGATGCTTCTTGACTTAAGTATTGCTTTTTATATTCTGGTATTATTTCTTCTACTTTTTTTGTTGATCCCATTATATAAAAATCATCTAAGTTGATTTCTTTTGTATCTTTATTACATATGTAATAATAATAACTTGGTGTTGTTTGTAACGTCATATCTATTATTATTACTTTTGTTCCTTTTGGAATATATGTTTCATTTGATTTTGTTATTAAGTTTAATACTATATCCCTATTATCATGTGTATATCCATATGTTCCATTTTCTTTTTTACTTACTAGGATTTTATTTGTTTCACTTGGATTTAATGTTAGGGTTGGTGATATACTTATCACATTTCCTAAATCATCAAGTGTCATATAGTTTCCTAATTCATCCATATAATAACTATATCCTTTTGAAGATATTTTCCATACCATATCATTTGCTCCTTTTGGGAAAGCTATTGGTATATATCTTGTTTGATATTCTACTGTAAATGATGATCCGTTTGTTATTTTTATATCTTCTGATGAACTTAGTCCACTATACATACTATCTATTCCTGTATAGATATTTTGTACTGGTACTAATCTTGTTATTGAAAATCCTACTTTGTATATTAA
>JAZKYN010000130.1:0-2718 GCA_045612145.1 Bacilli bacterium | reverse complement strand
CAATAATATTTTAAGAGTCGTTAATGGTTATAAATAAACTGTTAATGACTTTTTGTTTAAAATAAGTTTTTAATAACAACAAATTGTTTATAGTATATTGAATATATTTATGATATACTATTAGTGTAAAATAAAATAACTAGGCAAAAAAAGCCAAAATGAAAGGAAATTATTAATATGGCAACAGTTGAATTAAAAAATATTAACAAAATTTATGACAACAACGTGCAAGCTGTTTTTGATTTCAATTTAAAAATCAAAGACCGTGAATTTATCGTTTTCGTAGGACCTTCAGGTTGTGGTAAAACTACTACACTTCGTATGGTTGCAGGATTAGAAGAAATCACTTCTGGTCAATTATTAATTGATGATGAAGTTATGAATGACGTAGCTCCAAAAGACCGTAACATTGCGATGGTATTCCAATCATACGCTCTATACCCACATATGACAGTTTATGATAACATGGCATTCGGTTTAAAATTAAGAAAATTTAGCCGTGATGAAATTGATCGTCGTGTTCAAGATGCTGCTGAAAAATTAGGTTTAAAACCATACTTAGATCGTAAACCTGCTGCTTTATCAGGTGGTCAAAGACAACGTGTTGCGTTAGGCCGTGCTATCGTTCGTGACGCAAAAGTATTCTTAATGGACGAACCTTTATCAAACCTAGATGCTAAACTACGTGTACAAATGAGATCAGAATTAATCAAAATTCATGAAGCATTAGGTACAACAACTATTTACGTAACACATGACCAAATTGAAGCTATGACAATGGCATCAAGAATCGTTGTTATGAAAGATGGTTGGATTCAACAAATCGGTGCTCCAAAAGATATTTATGACAATCCAGCAAACGTATTCGTAGGTGGATTTATCGGAACTCCTCCAATGAACTTTATCCATGGTCGTGTTGGTGAAGATGGTATCTTCGAATGTGGTAACCAAAAATTTGGTGTAGTTAGACTACAAGTTCCTGAAAAACAATTTAAATTATTAGAAGAAAAGAACTTTATTGACAAAGACATTATTTTAGGTATCCGTCCTGAAGCTGTATTTGACAGTGAAGAAGATATGGAAAAATATCCACAATGGGTTGTTGAACGTAAAGTTGACGTATCTGAATTATTAGGTGCTGAATCACAAATTACTGTTAAACTTCCTGGTACAGACCGTGCTGGTCAAAGCTTAACTGCTAAAGTTCCTGCAAGAGTTGATGTTCATATGGGCGACACTATTAGACTTGCATTAAATATGAACAAATGTCACTTCTTTGACCCTGAATCTCAATTAAGATTAAAGAGAGACTAATTATATAAATGTTAACAAAAGATGTGATTTATTTAGTTAAACAAAATCGTTCTACTAAAATTGTTGATATTTATAAAGAAATAGAAACAAATGAACTTATCAATGTTGTAATAAATAAAGCATGTCTAAAACATTTAACCACCCTTGACGGAAGGTTAGAAGCAATTAAAAAGGGATATAATATTTATAAATTGACTCCAATATATGTATCAGATAATTTAGTTTTACAACCACTTTATTCTACAAGAAATTGGAATCAGATATATATAAACATATGTAATATAAAAAAAGTTATAAAGGTTAATGGCTTAACAGCCATTACCTTTATTAACGATATAACGATAAATATTGATATTTCTTATGAACGATTTAAAAGATATTATAAGAATTGTTTAAAAATTAAAGAAGATCAATTTAATTTAATGAAAGAGGAAAATTTTTATGGCTAAGAAAAATATTAGAGACATCGTTTTAACTGGCAAAAAAGTTTTAATGCGTGTTGACTTTAATGTTCCTATGAAAAATGGAGTAATCACTGATGCAAACCGTATTGTTCAAGCATTACCAACAATTAATTATGCTTTAGAACAAAATGCAAAAGTAATTTTATTCTCTCACTTAGGACGTGTAAAAGAAGAAAAAGATTTAGCTAAAAACGATTTAGCTCCTGTTGCTTTAAAACTTGCTGAATTACTTGGTAAACCAGTTAAATTTGTAAACGCAACTCGTGGAAAAGAATTAGAAGATGCTATCAATGAAATGAATGCTGGCGAAGTTGTTATGTTCCAAAACACTCGTTATGAAGATTTAGAAGGTAAAAAAGAATCTAAAAATGATCCTGAACTTGGTGCTTACTGGGCAAGTCTAGGTGATGTATTCGTAAATGATGCATTTGGTACTGCTCACCGTGATGCTGCATCTAATACAGGTATTGCTGCTCATGTAAAAGGCGAAAGTGTATCTGGTTTCTTATTAGAAAAAGAAATTAACTTTATCGGTGGTGCTGTAGATAATCCAGTTCACCCATTCGTTGCTATTTTAGGTGGTGCTAAAGTTTCTGATAAAATTTCTGTTATCGAAAACTTATTAACAAAAGCTGACAAAGTAATGATTTGTGGTGCTATGGCTTACACATTCTTCAAAGCTTTAGGCTATGAAGTTGGTAAATCAAAATGTGAACTTGATTATGTTGAATATGCAAAAGGCTTATTAGAAAAAGCTAATGGTAAACTTATTTTACCTGTTGACTTAACTTGTGCAAACCCAACTGATGAAGCTTGTGCTGAAGACTTCTTTGGTGCTATTAGTGCTTGTGATACTAAGATTGTTAAACCAACTGAAATTCCAGCTGATTGGCAATGTTTAGACTGCGGTCCTGAAACTATTAAGTTCTATGCACAACAA
>JAZKYN010000129.1:0-5501 GCA_045612145.1 Bacilli bacterium | reverse complement strand
CCCAAATATATTCTGTTTTGCATCTTGTTGTAAGACGATATTTTGCTGCACCAGATTCAAATATTATTAATATACTATCATTATAAAATGACATACCTTCACTCATCGGTGGAGTAAGTAATGTATATGTTAAATCGCTTTTATCCATTATATATAAAGGTAAATTTACTTCATTATATTTATAAATATTAGTTGTATCATTATTTAAAATATTTTTATATTTATAAATATATGAATCATTATATCTACCAAATGATGTTGATAAAATCATTTCATCATCTTTCACTAGTAAACCTTGCACTTTTTCAGGGATAGATAAAACAAGTTTTGGCTCATTTGATTTTAAGCCTGATATATTATTTTCATCTATTTCATAAGCAAAAGCAAGAGCTTTATTTGTATCACCTGATGGTGTTTTAACATGATGAGAAGTTTCTGTTTGATATTTTGTTTCTTCATAAAATTCTGTTACAAATAAATAATCTTTATATACAAACATTGTAGAACCACTTACAGCTACTTTTGTAATAGCATCTACTTTAACAGAATCATTATCTTTTGCCTCTAATACATTATTCATATTAAGTTTATAAACTTTACTTCCAGATGAAATAAATATTATATCATTAAAAGATATAATACCTCCGGCATGACCTGTATAATCTTTATTTTCTAAAGTTTTTATTGTAACTTTTTTTGTTAATTTACCATTTGAATCAAGTATAAATAATGGACTTGCTGTTTTATCTGTATTGTATCCTGTTACTAATATAAGATTATGTTTTTCATTATATGATATAGCTTGAGGTACAAACTCAGTTTCAAGTCCTGGTGTTAAACAAAATGTTTCACTAATATTTACATATTCTTTATATGATCTTTTTAAGTTCTTTTTGTAAATCATTATAAAAATAAGTGCTGTTGTTATTAATGATGCTAGTATTATTAATAATATATTTAATATTTTCTTTTTCATGTTTTATCCTTTTAATTATTTAATATTGCATTACAAATTCTTTTTAATTCATCAAATGTTTTTATAGAAACTATTGCACTTCTAAATGGTTTAGTTCCTGGTATTAATTTTAAATACCATACCGCATGAGTTCTCATTTCAATCATTGCAATATGTTCTCCTTTTTCAAGAACAAGTCTATTTGCATGATCTAGTAAAGTTTCAATAATTTCTTCTTTTGATGGATCTTCTATTATTTTATTATTATCGAAAAAGTTTGTTAACTTATCAAAGATGAATGGATTTCCCATTGAAGCACGTCCTACCATGATTCCATCAACTCCAGTATCCATTACTTTTTTTGCAGAGTCAATATCTTTGATATCTCCATTTCCAATAACAACTTTATCAGAATTTTCTCTTACCATTTTTATATAATCTGTATTTGAAAAACCTGTATATAATTGTGATCTAGTTCTTCCATGAATTGTAATCGCATCAACTCCTGCACTTGTTGCAAGTCTTGCTACTTCATCACAGTTAATTGAAAAATGATCCCAACCAGCTCTTATTTTTATTGTAACAGGTATATTTACATTTTCTTTTAATGATTTTACAATATCATATATTTTTTGTGGTTCTTTTAAAAGTGCAGAACCTGATCCGCTTTTTACTACTTTATTTACAGGGCATCCCATATTTACATCAAGTATATCAATTGGTGTAAGTGATAATAAATATTTTGATGATTCTGTTATTGTTTTATAATCACTTCCAAATATTTGCATTGAAACTGGATGTTCTTCTTCTTTTATTTCAACCATTTTTAATGTTTTTTGGTTTTCATATTGAAGTCCTTTGTCACTAATCATTTCGGTACATACAAGTCCCGCATTATGTTCTAAACAAATTCTTCTAAAACTTGATGTTGTAACTCCTGCCATTGGAGCTAAGATAATGTTATTTTTTAATTCTACATTTCCAATTTTTAGTTTCATTATTTAGCCTCTTTTATCAGTTTAACAACATTTAAAATATCATCTTTTGTTAACATATAATGAGTTACAAGTCTAATAGATGTTTTATTTGATCCTGGTTCCCATATTTCAAAGTATACATTTTCTTTTAACTTTTCTACTGAATCATTATTTAATGTAATGAAATTTTGATTAGACTGTGTTTCCATTAAGAATTCAACATTTTCTTCTTTTAATTTTTCAACAAGTAATTCAGATAATTCATTTTGATGTTTTGCGATATTAAAATATAGGTTATTTTCAAATAAAGCAATATATTCAAGACCAATTAAGAATCCTTTTGCAAGCATACCACCATAGTGTTTAATTGAGTATCTAAATTCTTTCTTTAATTCATCATTTAATATAACTAAAGCTTCACCAATCATAGCACCGTTTTTAGTACCACCAATATAGAAAGCATCAACAAGATCTTTTAAATCTTCTTTTTTTAAGTCTGTATATTTACTTGTTAAAGCAACACCAAGTCTTGCGCCATCCATATATAGATATAGACCTAATTTCTTACAAACTTCTTTTAATGCTTTTAATTCGCTATATGTATAAACTGTACCATATTCTGTTGAATTAGATATATATACCATTTTAGGTTTTACCATATGTTCATCGGTATGTGCTATATATATTTTTTCAATATCTTCTGCTTTAATTTTACCCATATATTCAGGTACTGTTAATACTTTGTGTCCTGTTTCTTCTATTGCTCCTGTTTCATGAACATTAATATGACCTGAAGTTGCAGAAATAACAGCTTCATATGGTTTTAATGCATGGGCAATCATAATTTTATTTGTACTTGTTCCACCAATTAAAAAATGAACATCAGCATTTTCTAATTTAAATGTTTCTTTGATTTGTTCTTTTGCTTTTTTTGTTATTTCATCTGTTCCATATCCAACAAATGTTTCATTTTGATATTTTTGTAAATATTCGAATACTTCTTTATGACATAGATTACAATAGTCGTTTTTGAAATTTAACATACTTACACCTCGTTTATTTTTTCTTATATATATTTTACCATATAACAACATTTTTTTATTTTTTTTTGATAATTTAAATTGATTTTGTCATTTAGGTTGCATTTTTTAATATTTATGATATAATTATATAAAAGAGGTGTGATTATGAATTTAAAAAACATGAATTGGTTATTTTTTGCAATTAGCTTTTTAGTTCCAGTTGCAGGATATGTATTATATTTAGTATACCTAAAGAAAAATGAAAAAAACGCAACTTCTAGTGGATGGGGTTCATTACTTGGTGTTGTATTTTATATTATTTTTGCATTAGTATTTATTTTATTTATTAAATAAATTTAAAGATATATACAATTTATTTTGTATATATCTTTTCTTTTTTAGTTATATATAATATTGCTATAATATTTGGTATTACCATTAATGCATTAAATACTTCGGATAAATTCCATATATCTTCTGTATTTAAAAAAGCACCTATAAATATCATCATTATATATATCCACTGATACAATTGTTCTAATTTTTTATTATTAATAATATATTTTAAACATTTAATTCCATATAGGTTCCAACCTATCATTGTAGTATATCCAAAAAACATTATACATATTAAAAGAATTAAAAGTAGTATTTTACTATATAGTGGTGTACCATTTGCAAAAGCATAACTTGCAATTGAAATTCCAGTTAAATTTTGATTATATGCATTTGTAATAACTATTACTATACCTGTTAAAATACATATAAATGTGGTACCAAATATTGTTGATGATATTGCCGCAAGTCCTTGTCTATGTGGATTATTATTATCAGATGTAGATATAGCAATTCCTGATGTTCCAACTCCTGCCTCACTTGCAAATATCCCTTTTGATACTCCTTCTCTTATAGTATAAGCAAATACTCCAGAGGTTATAGCTTTTATATTAAATGATTCTTTTAATATAGTATATAAAGTAAAAGGTAGATTTTTTATATTAAATAATATAATAATTATACATGTAGATATATATAATACACCTACAACTGGAATACATATTTCTGAGTATTTAGCTATTTTTTTTGTTCCTCCAATTATTACAACAAAAGTTAAAACTGAAAATATTAGACCTATTATAAGTGATGAAATAGAAATATTATTTCCAAATATATTTTTAATATATATATCTTTATCTATAATATTTTTAAAAGCATCTGTTATTCCGTTTATTTGAATAAATGTACCAAAACCTAATATTGCTGCAAACATTCCAAGTGTTGCATATGCTTTTGCTAGTATATGATATTTTTTTGGCATGCCTTTTTCAATATAATAATATGGACCACCACTATCGTTGACTTTATATTTAGTTGCTAAATATGACTCCATATATTTTATTGGAAGTCCTATGAAAATTGTAATAATGAGCCAAATTAAGGCTCCAGGACCGCCTATAGTGATTGCTGTTGCAACTCCTATAATATTTCCTGAACCAAGTGTTGCAGAAAGAGAAATGCAAGCAGCTTGGAATGTTGATATGTTTTTTGATTTATCTTTTTTAAATAAAATAAAAAAGGCTTCTTTTAACTTTGTTATTTGAAGCCCTTTTAGTTTTATTGTAAGTATTATTCCTGTTGCAAAAATTGTAATTATTAATGGATAACCCCATAAAAAATCACGCGTTGTTTTTATAATGTTCAAGTAATTCATCTATATTCCCCAAATATATATCTTTTTCACATACTGATGGTCCAATTATATATGGCCCTGTATTATTTTTACCAGCGATGATTTTTCCCCCTTCAGTTGTTATTTCAAATGATTCATCATTAATTATTCCAAGTTTCTTTAATATTTGATATGTTGCCGCAACACCAGTTCCACAAGCTTTAGTATAACCTACTCCTCTTTCATAAGTTTTTACAAATACTTCTTGGTCTGTAATTTTAACAATATCAATATTTAACCATTCTTGAAATTCTGGATATTCTCTTAAAATAACCATATCTTTTAATGCTTTTTCAAAATCATCAGGTATTATTATACCATGCCATACACCACTATTAACTAAACTTATTTTATAAGTTGTATCATTTATAACATATGGAACATTAGTATATTCTTTATTATCAATATATGTATAGTATTCTTCATTTAGACCAATATATACTTGAATTGGATCTTTTTTTATTATTTTTGTATATATATTTCCACTTGGAGTCTTTACTATATTTTCATCACTTTCTAATAGATTATGATCATAACAATAATGGATAAAACATCTCATGCCGTTTCCACACATTGGCGCAATAGTCGTATCTTTATTATATAAAACCATTTCTAGTGGATTTGTTTTTACCATCATAAATCCATCTACATCTTTACATATATCTTTGATAAATTTTAAGTTTTCATATTTTTTATCATATTGTGTTATGATAAAACTATTGCCACATCCATGATATTTTTTCATTAAATCACCTATTTATTATATATTTCTTTTATAAGTTCAATATCTTTAATAATAGAATTGACTAGTTTTTCTA
>JAZKYN010000128.1:0-13872 GCA_045612145.1 Bacilli bacterium | reverse complement strand
CTTTAAAAATTTATTTAAAGATTATAAAAAAGGACAACTATTTGATATATTCATTCATATTGATAATTTCTTTGAAAATAACTTTTATGATAATTATAATATCTTACATTTATTATTAATTGAAGATTATCTTGATATACATAAAACTAAACCAAAAATTTGGTGGAATTATGCAATAACAAAACAAGACAGAAAACAATTATATGATGAAATAGTTTCAAAAACAAATGTTAATATTGAAGATCTTTATAGATATAGTATTGTATATAAAGACAATAATTTAAACAAAACATATATAGCTATTTACAAAAATTACAAGGTAGATACAACACTCTTATAAACATAATATCTTTTAAATAACATATAATATATTTGGTGATACAATGTTATTTAAAGATATATATAATAAGGAATATAATATTGAAATTACCGGTGTACAAACAGATTCAAGATTTGTTAAGACCGGTAATTTATTTTTACCTATAGAAGGTAATACATTTAGCGGGTATGAATTTATTATTGATGCAATTAAAAAAGGTGCTGTTGCTGTTATTTCAAATAAGCCTATTAATAATGTTACAGTACCAGTAATAGTAGTTGAAAATACTGAAAAAGAATTAATGAGAATACTTAATTTATTATATGATAAACCATATAATAAACTTAAACTAATTGGAGTAACAGGTACAGATGGTAAAACAACAACTTCTACTCTTACTTCATATCTTTTAAATAATATATCTACTTGTGCAAATATTGGAACAAATGGTATTATATATAACAATAACATTTTAGATAATATATTTACAACTCCTCCACTATGTGAAAACTATAGACTACTAAATGAATTTCAAAATAAAAACATAGAATATGTGTCAATGGAAGTATCAAGTGAAGGAATTAAAAATAATAGAATAAAAGATATCTTATTTGATTATGCAATTTTCACTAATCTTTCACATGAACATTTAAATACACACAAAACAATGCATAATTACTTTTTAACAAAACTAAAGTTATTCAAACAACTAAAGCCAAATGGAACTATGATCATTAATAAAGATGATTATTATTCTAAGTTTTTTGAAAAGTTTGATAATGTTATTTTTTATAGTATATATGAACCATCTGACTATCAAGCAATACATATAAGGTATTATAAAAATCATACTGTTTTTGATTTAAAAACAAAAGACAATTTCTATAAAAACTTAAGAATAAATAGACTTGAAGAATACAATATATATAATGTTATTCCTGCAATTATAATTGCAATAAAAGAAGGTATTAACATAAACCTTTTATATGAACTACTACTTGAACTACCGATTATTCCAGGTCGACTTGAAAAAGTTCCTGTTAAAGCTCAATTTGACGTATATATAGATTTTGCTCATACACCTAATGCTTTACTTAATGTATTAAAAAGTCTAAATAGAAAAAAGAAAAATAATCTAATATTAGTATGTGGCGCAGCAGGAGAAAAAGACAAAACAAAAAGACCTCTTATGGGGAGTGTTGCGACAGACTATGCAGATTATACAATTTTTACATCTGAAGATCCAAGATGTGAAAATCCTGTTGATATAATTAAACAAATGACAAAAACAATAGATATTAATAGTTCTAAATACGAAATTATTATCAATAGAAAAGATGCGCTTGCGCATGCATTAAGACTTGCAAAGAAAGATGACATTGTTTTAATTACAGGTAAAGGAAGAGAAACATTCTTTGAAGAAAATAATAAGATATATACATACTCTGATTATGATTACTTATTAGATATAAAATTATAATCATTTGTATTTTAAATCTTTTTTTGATATACTATTTATTGTATATATAATAAGGAGAATATTATGAAAGTAACATTAATTACAGGTGCCGCAAGTGGACTTGGTTTAGAATTTGCAAAACTATATGCAAAAGATAATAATAACCTATTATTAATCGATATTAATAAAGAAGGTTTAAATAAAGCAAAAGAAGAAATTAACAATCTTTATCCAAATGTTATTGTTGATTTAATGATAGCTGATTTATCAGATGTTGAAGAATTAAAGAAAGTATATAACTATACAACTGAAAAAGAATACTTTGTTAATAATTTAGTAAACAGTGCTGGATTTGGAGATAGATGTGATTTTAAAGATATGAATGTTGATAAACAAATCACAATGACAAATGTTGATTGTAATGCACTTCTATATTTTACAAGAGTATATCTAGATGAAATGTTAAAGCATGATGAAGGTCATATTATAAATGTTGCCTCAATTGCAGGATTCTTACCTGGACCTTATATGTGTACATATCATGCTTGTAAAGGATATGTATTACTTTTAGGTGAAGCAATCTCTTATGAATTAAGAAAAACAAACGTAAAACTATTAACACTTTGTCCTGGACCATTCTTATCTAATTTTGTTAAACTTGCACACAATGATTATACATTTGAAAAGATTAAACCTGTTTCTGCAGAAAAGGTTGCAATGTTTGGTTATAAAAAATCATTAAAAGGTAAAAACCTAGCAATTGTTGGATTTAATAATAAAATGACTATATTTGCAGCAAAACTTGCACCAAGACGTCTTGTTACATCTACTTCTGCTAAAAATATGAAAAAAGAAAAAAACTAAATGATAATTCATTTAGTTTTTTATATTGTAAGATCCCCATCTTTGATTAAATTTAGTTTTCTAAATAACAAATCTAACAAATATACTAAAACCATTGGTGCAATTATTTGTAAAACAAATATTCCAATCCAAGCTTCAATTGTATTACCCATTGTAGAATATGTTCCAATTAAACCAACAAGTCCAGCTGTACCCATTCCTGCACTACTACCAACGCATTTTAATTTTAAAACACATGTAGCAATAGGACCAAGAATTGCTGATGAAATAATAGTAGGAAGCCAAATAACTGGTTTCTTTAAAATATTTTTAAATTGTAACATACTTGTTCCAATTCCAACTGAAATTACTGTTCCAATCTTATTATCTTTTATAGACTGTATTGCAAAACCAATCATTTGTGTACTACATCCAACAACTGCTGCACCACCTGCGATTGCAATTGCTTCTGGATTTTGAGTAGATTCTGTAATTGTAAGAATCATTGCCGCAATAGCAGCAGATGATATTGGTGCTGTAAGTGCCATACCCATTACTACAGCTATCACTATCCCCATCAAAAATGGTGCATATTCTGTCGCAACTCCAACAATATAACCAACTGATTTTGTTACATATGAAATTGGAAAATTTAAAATTGATGTTAATATTGTTCCAATTAATACAATTACAAATGGTATTAACACAATATCAACTGGTGTTTTTTTCTTTAAAATAAAACTTGCAAGTAGATATGTAAATATAGCTACCAAATAAACTGTAAGTGGATCTCCAATTCTAATCACAAGTCCTGCAAATTCTGAAATCTCAGGATTATATATATTTATGTTTAGAAAACTTGCAATACCACCAACAGCAGTTATTGCAACAAGTTTTAATCCATCAAGTTTTAAACTCCATGCAATACCAAGGCCAATTCCAATACCAGTTATATTTTGAAGAAATTTTGCAACACTTATTATAAGTGTTCCTATATATGAATCATCTTTAAAAAATCCACCAATTGTTGCCATAATTGTTCCAACAATTAATGTCGCAAATAATCCATATGCCATTCCATTCATTGTCTTTATAATAAAATCTAGTACTTTGTTTTCTTTATTCTTATTGTTCTCTATCATAAATATGTCTCCTATAAAAACAAATTATATATATATTATAACATAATAACATAAAAAGTGAAACAATAATATTTATTGTTTCACTTTTTTTATTATTTTCTTTTCAATTCTTGATAAATTATACTTTTTGAAATACCTCTATCTTTTGCGACAAGTTTCATTGCTTCTTTTTCTTCAATTCCTTGATTTTGATAATATGCCATGTGTTCTTTTAAAGGTCCTTCAATTAAATCTTTTTTTACTTCTTTAATTGTTGCTCCTTCTATAACAATAACCATTTCACCTTTTATTTCATCAACTACATCAAGGATTTCTTGAGGCGTTCCATGAAGATACTCTTCGTATTTTTTTGTTAATTCTCTTGCAAGGCATATATGTCTTTCTGGCATTAAGTCTACAAGCATTTCAAGTGTTTCTTTTATTCTATGTGGAGATTCATATAAAATTAGTGTTTCTGGTAAGTCTTTTAATTTTTCTAGTTCTTTTCTTCTTTTATTATCCCCTGCATTTAAGAAACCTGTAAATGTTATTCTATTTGATGATATACCACTACCAACAAGTGCTGTTATAAATGCACATGCACCAGGTACTACTACAACATCAACGTCATTTTTTATTGCATCTCTTACTGCAAGAAATCCTGGATCACTAATAATAGGCATTCCAGCATCACTTACTACAGCAACATTGTTTCCTTTTTTTATTAAATCCAGCAAGTTTTCTGTTATTTCATTTTCATTAAATGTATGATAACTTCTAAGTGGTTTTTCAATATTGAAATGATTTAATAATTTCAATGTTACACGAGTGTCTTCACAATATATTACATCTACCATTTTTAATGTTTCAACTGCACGATAAGTCATATCATCCATATTACCAATAGGTACACCTACCATATATAGTTTAGGATTTTCATATGCGTGTGTTTTTTGTCTTTTTAACATTTTAATCACCCTTTTTGTAATTAAATATTTTTAGTATTTCTTCTGTGTAGTTACCTGATTCATCTTCTACATACATTGGAGGAAGTATTTTTAATGCTCCACTACTTCCTTTTTTCTTTGCTTCAATTAAGATTGCAAGTGCAGTTTCTGAGTTTGTTTTTGGATATACAAATCTTAGTCTTTTAATCGCAAAATTATATTTTGAAAAAGTTAGTATTATATCTTCTAATCTTTCAGCTCTATGTACCATTGCAAATGTTCCACCATCTTTTAAAAGAATGTTTGCTTCTTTTACAACATCATCAAGTGTTGCATATATTTCATGTCTTGCGATTGTTTGATGAATGCTTTCATTGATGTTTGAACCTTCTTTATATTTGAAATATGGAGGATTGCATGTTACAACATTGTAAGAACTTGTTCCAAGTGTTTTATGAGCTTCTTTTAAATCTAAATTATATATATCAATTTGTTCATTTAGATTGTTTAGTTCTACACTTCTGATAGCTAAATCATATATTTCTTCTTGGATTTCAATTCCTGTTATTTTTGCTTTTGTTCTTAAAGTTAAGAATATTGGTATATATCCATTACCACAACCAAGATCAATTATTTTTTTATCGCTTTTATTAATTGTTACAAAATCTGCAAGTATTGTAGAATCTAAAGAAAAGTTAAAGATATCCGGTCTTTGGATAATCTTTAACCCTTCATAACCAAGCAAATCATTAATTACTTCTATTTTCGCCTTTGCCATTTTTATTACCTTGTTTTGGTTTATGGTGTTTGTGATATTTGTTTTTATGTTTGTTATTGTTATTCTTTTTATTCTCTTTTTCAACTGCTTCTTCTTTTGTAAAAGATACAGTTTCAATTTTTTCTTCATCGTTATATTCGATATTATTTAATGAATTATCAATAACTGTTATTTCTTCATTGTCAATAGTTGTAATTACTTCTGCATTATCTTTTACTTCTTTTGTTAAGTCAATTAGTTCTACATCTGCTGCATTATGTGGTGTTGGTGCTCCATTTGGATTTTCATTTGTTCTTACGATTTTTTTAATATAATCTACTGAAACAATTTTGCAACAATCACAGCTTGGTGTTTTAACCATTTGTCCAACTGCAGGAAGTTCTTTTTTTAGTTCCTTATATAACTCATGTTCATAAGCAATACAACACATTAATTTATCACAAATACCACTGATTTTATTTGTGTTAAGAGCCATACCTTGTTCTTTTGCCATTTTCATAGTTACAAAGTCAAAGTTAGCAAGGTGTGTTTTACAACAAAGTTCTCTTCCACAACTACCAATACCACCCATTACTCTTGCGGCTTCACGTGTACCTATTTGTCTAAGTTCTACTCTAATTTTAAATTCAGGTGCAAGTACTTTTAATAATTCTCTAAAGTCAATTCTATCTTCTGCACTGTAATAGAAAATTATTTTTGATGAGTCGATTGTATACTCACAATAAAGTGGTTTCATATCAAGATCAAATTCTTTAACATGCTTTTTGAATATTTCAAAACTTTTCTTTGCAAGTTCATTATTCTTTTCTTCTTGTTTAATATCGTGGTCTGTTGCACGTCTTATTACAGGTTTTAATTCATGTTCTAAATGATCATCTTCAACGTCTCTGTTTCCGATTGAAACAAAACCTAATTCTAATCCTCTTACTGTTTCAACTATTGCATAGTCACCACGTTTGAAATTAAAATGTAGTGGATCGAAATAATAAACTCGTCCTCCACCTTTAAATTGTATTCCAACAATAGTCTTCATACATATTCCTCCTATAATTTAGAAAATAAACTTGTATATTGTAAATCTAAATTTACAAAATAATTAAATCTTTCTTGGAATAAATTTAATAAGTCTAGTTTTCTAATAATATCTTCTTTTGTTAATTTTATATCTTCAACTTCAAGTTCATCTTTAAAATATGTAATATTTTGATTCATTAATTTCTTTAATAATTCTTGGTATATTAAAATTAACATATCTAAAAATAAACGATGATAGTCTTTATCTTTTTCTTCTAAGAATAAAATCTTATTGCGATAATATTCTACATAAGGATCTTTTCCTTTTAAATCCTTGTTGATTATTTTTTTTGCAATTGTTAAAAAGTTTGTAACTTTTCCTTCTTCAATATATTTTAAAGCTGTATCTAAATCACTTGTTAAGAAACTTATAATATAAGATATATCTTTTTCAATCCCGCAATCTATTAATTTATCAATTAAATAATTTTTTGGAATAGGTTTAAAATGGATAAGTTGACATCTTGAAACAATTGTTGGAAGTAATCTTCTATAGTTTGTTGTTGTTAAAAATGCATAATGATTTGGATTTGGTTCTTCTAAAAATTTTAGAAGTGAATTTTCAGCTGATGTATTCATTTTATCTGCATCTTTAATAATATATACTTTTGTATTGCCTTCCATACTACTCATTGAAAATTCATGAATTAAATTTTCAATTTGTTCTTTTTTTATTGAATCATTTGTAGGTTCTATATATAGAAAGTTAAGATGTGTGTGTGAATCAACTCTTTTACAATCATTACAAGTGTTACATGGTTTTTCTTCGCTTTTGCAAATTAGTTTTTTTGCCATGTATATTGCCGCATCAACTGTGCCTGAGCCTTTATCACCATCTAATAAATAAGCATGTACTAATTTATCTTTTTCATAACTATTATTTAGAAGTCTCATTGCTTCTGTTTGATAGTTAAATAAATCACTAGTTTTCATTATTTCTCTTTTCTTCTAAAAATTCAAGAACAACTTTTAATGCGTCATTTCTTACTTCTTCTTTAGTTTGTTCACCATTAATGATTCTTATTCTATCACTGAATTTTTCTTGAACTTTTAAATATCCATCATATACTTTTTTATGGAATTCCATTTTCTCGATTTCTAATCTATCAAGTGTACCTCTATTATTTGTTTTAATTCTATTTAGTCCTACTTCTGGTCTAACACATACTAAAAGTGTTAAATCAGGAAGTAATCCTTCTGTTGCAAATAAATTCATATTGTACACTTCATCAATTCCAATTCCTCTTGCGTATCCTTGATAAGCAAGTGAAGAATCTAAATATCTATCACATAAGATTATTTTCCCTTCTTCTAAAGCAGGTTTTATAACTTTTGTAACGTGTTCGCGTCTACTTGCAGCATAAAGTAAAGATTCTGTTTTATCATCCATACCTAAGTTATCGATATCTAAAATTACTTCTCTAATTTTTTCAGCAATTTTACTTCCACCTGGTTCTCTTGAATATATAACATCATATCCTTGATTTATTAGTTCAGTTTTTATTGCTTCGATAACACTTGATTTACCTGATCCATCGTTACCTTCAAATGTAATAAATAAACCTTTCATATATATACCTCAAATTCAAATCATACTATATATTCATTATATCATAATTTATGTTTTTTTTAAAGTAATACGAATAAAGAAAATTTTTTATGTATAATTTATTATTTTATACACAAAATATAATGAGGTGTAAAAATGAACAATAAAGAATTTAAAAAAAATAATCCACTTGAAAATGATATGAAAAGGAAATTTAATAATGACACTGAATTTGGCAGAGAATTTATTAATCCTTTATACGAACTAGATATGATGTTAAGTTATACAAATAATGATGTAGATAGAGAAATTACTAATAAAAAGAAAATTCAACCTAAAAAATAAAAAAGAACTTGGAAGAACATGTTTTATTAAAACATGTTCTTTTTACAAGTTCTTTTATTTTATTATGATGTTTACAATCTCTTCATTAACTCCATTAGTAAATACTATTTTATAAGCGCCTTTATCAAGGTTTAAATTAGCAATAGGAATATTATATGAAGTTCCAGTAAATGTAGCTTGAATATGAGGAAGAGTTACATCTAATAAAACATATTGACCATTTTCTTTATAATATATTTTCGTTGAAACAATATCTGTTATTCCTCTTAAATATACTTTTAAAAATAAGGATTCTGTATTAGAAAGTATAGGGTTATTTACTTCTACTTTTAAAGCCCCTTTGTCTCTTTCAATTATTTGACATTTAATAGTTGAATCTATCAATGTTTCAACATTAGATAAATTATTATTTAAATATTGAACATCAGGTAAAACAACAAGTGATGCACTAAATTCTGCGTCTAATGTTGTTCTTATTGTACCTAATATATTGTTAACATATATTTCATTTTCACCAAATCCATCTAATGGAATGATAACGTATTTATTTTTTGATTGTGGATAATATACCTTATCATTATATATAAACTCTATACCATCTGGCAATTTACCATTTTCAACAATTGATTCAATCTTTATACCAAATTTACCTTCAAGTAAATTTGTATTAGTCCATATATCATCTTCTTCAATATCTACAATAATTTTTGCTAGCTCATCATCATAGTATTCATCAAGTTCAAAACTTAATTCAAAATTACCAATACCATCTTCTGATACATTTGTTGAAACTATATATTCAACTACTTTTGGATATGATCTTGTATATGTAATGTTTTCGAAATTAACTTCTGCTTTTACATAGTCCATAATATCTATATATGAATCATCTTTACCATAATTATGACTTAAATATATATTACTTTTAAATTCTTCAGTACTATTAAATTCAGATGTTTCAAAATCAAATACAAATATTAATCTTTCTGTTATTCGTGAAGCTTGTCCTGTTTCATATTGTTTTACAAATTCAGGTTTAATATTATTTCTTATTACAATATTCGTACCCATTTTCATAAAATCTAATAAATTAATATAATTAGTATCTTCTTCACATATATAATAGTAATATCCAGGGTTATTACTAAGTGTCATATCAATCATTGTTATTTTTGTTCCCTTAGGAATAAATGATGCTTGAGCAACTGTCATTTGTTCAAATGTTATTGTTTTACCATCATGAAAATATTGATAATCTCCATTTATTGTTTTTGAAACTAATATTTTTGATGTTTCATTAGGATCTAAAGTAAGAGTTGTTGATATTGCTATAACGTTCCCATTAACATCAAGTGTCATAAAGTTTCCTAAATTATCAATATAATACGAATATGTTTGAGTTGATAGTGCCCATATCATATTACCTGATGAAATAGGGAATGCACTTGGTATAAATCTTGTTTGATACTCAAATGTCATTGTTGAACTATTTGTTATTGAAATTGTATTTGAACTTGCAAGACCAGCATAATTTGAATAAGGCCCATAATATGAGTTTTGTACTGGTACAAGTCTTACAATTGAGAATCCAATTTTAAAGTTTAATTGATATGTTTCATCATATGCAATAATATTATCTTCTTTATTAGGATCATCCATATATTTTAAGATTTCAATTGAGAATTGCATATTAGTAACTTCGGCATTAACATCAAGTGATTTATGTAATACAATTTGTACTTGTGATGCATGTGAATCAATTACTACATTTTTAGCAAGAATATTTTCTCGTATTTCTTCACTTATATTGTGTGCTCCAGTTTTTCCTCCAAATGACCATATTTTAGTACTTTTATTATATTCTAAGAACCAACTGTTTTCTCCAACAATCATTTCAATTGCAATTTGTTGATCAACTAAATTAGTATTTCTTCCAACTAATTCGTATTTATTGCCAATAATAGCATTATATAAAACAGATTGATCATCAACTATTAAGTTATTTAATACATAATATAACGGTGCATCATGTGTAGGAATTAAGGCAGTTTCAATATATGCTGTTTCTTCAGAGCCGATATAACCGTTAATTGAAATAGAATAATTAATTAGATTACCTTGGATAAACCAACAATAGTATAAATAACTATCATTTTTAAATCCACCTCTATCATCAACTACTAGCATATAATCGCCATCTTCGCTAAATTTTGTGAAACATATAAAGTCACCAGTAGATTCAGTTAAACTTGCGTATACGAAACCTCCACCTTCACCATAATTAGCTCTTAATAATTGTAACGTGAATAACCCTTTTACTGATCCATATTCGTTATTTTCTTTCATTAATTCTAAATATAAACCGTTAGCAACACAAATAATATTTTTGTTAGCTTCATTCGCAATATAATTTGCAATTTCATCATCAGTTAATGGATCAAGTTCATCAGGTGTATCTACTGAGTTTGAACCATTGTTCCCATTTATAATAAACTTACGATCTGATTGTTGATCTGAATATATATTCTCTAAATTTTTTACAATTTGGTCTAGTTTAATTGTACTACCATTAATCATATTAATATTTTCAATTCTATTAATTGAATAGATAGTTGTATCCCCTTCTTCTACAAGGTCGATTGCGCCAAGAAGTACAATATCACAATTATCTAAATTTACAACATCTGCTCTTTGTAGTGAATAGAATGTTTTTAAATATTCATTACCAGTTGTAAAGTTTTGCATATTAATTATTCTTTGCCCATTAACTAAACATAAGTTACCATCACCGTAAACACCACCTGTTAAGAAATATATTCTTGATGATGCATTACTGTTATTAATAATATTGATTTCTACATTACCAATAGTTGTCGCAACACTAGCATTTGTTGTCGCACTATTACCTCTATCTCCACCACCGAATACACTACCATTAATGATAATGTTGTTTGTATCTTCAATGATATTTAATGTAGCAACATTATTTAAATCGTTATTATCTTTATATAATCTACTTTGCGTTCCTCCGCCATATACATTTCCACCAACATAACCGCCATATAAATTAACAAGTGTATTGCCAAAAATTGTACCCATATATAAATCATATTGTTGACCAGCTTCTGGAATACCACTTCCACCGCCAAATACGCTTCCGTCTATGTATCCATTTCTTACTTCAACATATGTATTACCTTTTTTAGTGATAGTTGCTGTATTATTACCAGTATTAATAATACCTTGACCAACTTGTGCTAAGTCACCTCCACCATATACGTTACCTAAAATACGAGAATATCCAGCAACAAATACAACAGATGTTTCTGTTTTTCCTGATATTTTATCAGTACTTAATAATTGTTCAGTAACTGTTGTTGATAAATTTAAATCAATTATAGTTGATGTCCTATTAAATACTGTTGCAGATTCACCTTCGCCACCACCAAAAACATTACCTTCAATTAAGATATTTACTTCTGAACTTCTTGTATCAATATCTGTTTCATCAATTAATACACTAGTATCATAAGCAGTTCCGGCATATCCTCCACCATATACACTATTTTTAATATTACCAGCATTTATAATAATATTACATATATTTGTAACATTACCGGCATATCCTCCACCATATACATTACCATCAATAATACCTTTGTTTATACGTATATTAGTAGAATCTAAGATATCTCCATTTTCTCCGCCACCATAAATAGATCCAATTATATGTGCATTTGAGATATTTAGATTAACACTACTATTTACGTTACCTTGAAATCCACCACCATACACATTTTCTTTTACAGTTCCACCATTAACAGAAATGTTTGTGTTACCTTGAATATGCCCTGCATATCCTCCACCATAAATTCTGTTTAGAGTACCATTATTAACTGTTATATCAGTATCACCTGATACATCTCCTCTAAAACCACCACCATAGATGTTTGAATAAATTCCGTTTGTTATATCGATATCTATATCACCAGATACAATTCCTGCATATCCGCCACCGTAGATATATAGATATTCTCCATCATTTGTTGTTATATTAGTATTACCTGATATATTACCTTGAAATCCGCCACCATAGATGTTTTCAAAAGTTCCATAATCGATATTAATTTCAGTGTTTCCTAGAATATGACCAGAATATCCGCCACCATACACATTTTTATAACTACCATCTTTTATTTCTATAAATGTGTTCCCAGATACATCTCCTTCGTATCCGCCACCATATATATTATTTGATGATGCATTTTCAATTTTAGTAGATGTATTCCCAAATATATTTCCAGAATATCCGCCACCATATATATCCGTAATTTGACCATTTTTAACTTCTATATTAGTATTAGTTGTTATGTCTCCTACATAACCACCACCATATAATTTTTTAATTTTAATTGTATTATTTACTAATATATTTACTTCATTTACAATCGCTTCTTTTCCGCCACCATATACATTATCAATATTACCTGAATTAACAGTTATATATGTAGATGTTGATGAATCTGCAAGATTACCACCACCATATACATTTTCTACTGTTCCACCATCGATACTTGAATATAAGTTGCCTGTTATAACACCTGTTAAGTTATTACCGCCATAAACGTTAGTTATTGTTCCACCTTTTATTACTACCTTAGTTTCACCATTTACATCCGCTTTATTACATCCAGCATATATATTTTCAACATTAATTGTTCCAGAAACTTCAACATATGTGTTTCCTTCGACAATACCATTATTACCACCACCATATACATCTCCATGAATTTTAGCATCAGAAATACTAACTTTAGTATTACCTAATACTTTTCCAAGTCCAATTGTATTAGGAGAATATAATAATTTATTTTCAATATCAACACCAGGAGTATCAGATGTTAACAAACTTTCATCATTACTCCAACTAAATACGCCATATTTGCTTGTTTTATAATCTGGTGATTGACTAGGCATTGATACTTTTGTAGGAATTCCTGATACATTGTAAGCATCAATACTATATTTAGGATATGTATAAGTACTTGGTTCAAGCGGTTTATATACCGTTACATTTCCTGGAATACTTTCTCCATCTCCTCCACCAAATACTGAGCCATAAATTATAGTTTTATTGCCGGTAATATTAATTTCTGTGTCCCCAAGTACTCGAGCAATTGATCCACCACCATAGATGTTTCCTTTGTTGTTTGTACTTGTACCAATTGTGCTATTATTAATATTTATTTCAACATTTTCAACAGTAGCAAGTGATAAATAAGCCATAATTAATGTATGTTTAAAACTAATTGATGTTGCTGAATTATCTGTCCATGATATATTTTTATATCCACCGATATTGACATATCCTGTTGTAGGATCATATTTAGGATAGAAATATTTATCATCTACATCTACATTACCAAATTTATCATAG
>JAZKYN010000127.1:0-2552 GCA_045612145.1 Bacilli bacterium | reverse complement strand
ATTAATTTATCAGAAAATAATAAAATATATAGAGATGAATTTGCGAATAAATTACAAAGTTCTATAATATATTTAACTGGTAAAGATTCAGAAAATGGTTTTATGGTAGATACAGCAAAAGTAAAAAAAGATAATACATATGCTTTATTTATCTATACTGATTTAGCTGAAATAAATGAAGATACACATTACATTGAAGTAAATTATACTGATTTGAGAGATTATATTATAAGTAGCAAAGAAATTAAAAGAGTAATTTTAAATAAAAATTCTGTAAATGTTATTCTTGGTAAATCAAATTTTATTCGTGGAAATATGTATGGATTATTAATGAAAAATAAATTAGAGTTAGAATAGGAGGAAAATAATGGAATTCTTATACGAAAATTTATTAAATTTAACATGGCAACATGTAGTAATGTGGATAATAGGTGGAGTACTTATTTATCTAGCTATAAAAAAAGATATGGAACCAACTTTATTATTACCACTTGGTTTTGGAGCTATAATGGTTAACTTACCATTTTCAGGGGCAATTGGTGAATTTGTTAATGGAGAGTTAGTAGAAGCGAATGGTGCCTTAAGCATTTTATTTAATGCAGGTATTGCTAATGAATTATTCCCTTTAATCTTATTTATTGGCATAGGAGCAATGATTGACTTTAGACCTGTGCTTTCAAACCCAAAATTGATGATTTTTGGAGCTGCAGCACAATTTGGTATATTTATTACACTTTGTCTTGCTTCAATGTTCTTCGATATTAATGATGCAGCATCTATTGCAATTATTGGTGCAGCTGATGGACCTACATCAATTGTTGTAGCAAATAAACTTAATTCAAATTACTTGGGCGCAATAATGGTAGCCGCATATAGTTATATGGCGCTTGTACCAATTATTCAACCTCCAGTAATTAAATTACTAACTACTAAAAAAGAACGTTTAATTAGAATGGAAAATACACAAAGAAAAGTTTCTAAAGGTACTTTAATTGTATTCCCAATTGTTGTAACTGTTATTGCAGGATTAATTGCTCCAGCATCTGTAACACTTGTTGGATTCTTAATGTTTGGTAACTTAATTAGAGAATGTGGTGTTTTAAATTCACTTTCTGAAACAGCACAAAAATCACTTGCAAATATTGTTACTATTTTCCTTGGAATAAGTATTGCATCACAAATGCAAGCAGAACAATTCTTAAAACCAGAAACATTATTAATCTTAGGTTTAGGATTATTTGCATTCATTTTTGATACAGCTGGAGGTGTATTATTTGCTAAATTTATCAACTTATTTAGTAAAAACAAAGTTAACCCAATGATTGGTGCTGCAGGTATTTCAGCATTCCCAATGTCAGGACGTGTTGTACATAAAATGGGTATAAAAGAAGATCCAACAAACTTCTTATTAATGCACTCAGTAGGCGTTAACGTATTTGGACAAATCGCATCTGTTATCGCAGGTGGTATGATCCTTAACTTCTTTATGAAATAGGAGGTATTTAAATGTTTAATCCTTATGCATTTATCGAAAATTTAAAATACATGGGTCTTGGAATGTTAGGTATTTTTATTGTGATAGCAATTATCGCAATTGTTACAATATTGTTAAACAAAGTATTTAAAGCTTAATAAAAATGTTTACAGAACTAACAAAAAATATAATAATAAACGAAAACCAAGGCTATGCGTTTTATTTTTATAACAATGGGAAAGTTATTGAAAAAACAAATGGCGTTGTAAAAGATGAAAACAGTGAAAAGATATCATTTGATTCAAATTTTAGACTTGCATCAGTATCAAAACAATTTATTGCTTTTGCAATTGTAAAACTTATTAAAGAAAATAAACTATCTTATGATCAAAATGTAAAATCAATTTATAATGAACTTCCAGCTTATTTTGAAAAAATAACAATCAAACATTTATTAAATCATACATCGGGAATATTAAATTATGAAGATATGCCTCATACTGACGTACAAATTCATGACGATGATATAATTACATTTTTAAAAACAACTGATAAGACATATTTTGAACCAGGATTGACTTATAAATATAGTAATACTGGATATATTCTACTTGGATTAATTGTTCAAAAAGTGTCAAATAGAGATTTAGTTGATTATATTGAAAATGAAGTATTTATTCCTGCAAAAATGTATGAATCAAAAGTGAATATTGAAGGAAGCACAAATATAAAGAATAGAGCATATGGCCATATACTTAATAATGATATGTTGGTTGTTAAAGATCAATATTGGTGTAGCGCAACAATTGGCGATGGAGGCTTATATTCTTCAGTTAATGAATTGAAAAAATGGGTACAATATCTTTTAACAACAAAAGAATACCAAGATATGAAAATACCTAACTATATTAATGAAGAATCATATAACGAATATGGTTTAGGTATAAGAATAACAAAAATTAATGATAAAGAAATTATCTATCATTGTGGAGATACAATAGGAACAAATACATTGTTATTATTTTCAGTTGACTATAATATATGTCTAATTTTCTTAACTAATTTAAATAGTATTAAC
>JAZKYN010000126.1:0-19289 GCA_045612145.1 Bacilli bacterium | reverse complement strand
ATATTAAAGAAGTCAGCATTTGTACCACCAACTACAATCCAACCTGGATTTTCTTTTTCGAAGTTTGCGGCTATATCACTAACTCCAGCCATTTTCCATTCGCCTTCGTTACGATAACTCCATGTTACAATCTTAACACCTTCAGCATTTGCTTGAGTTTCTAAATATTGAGTATCATATTCATAATAATAATTTCCAGCACAATCTTTTAGAAATTTTAAGTCTTGTTCATGAAGTTTTACTCCACCAAGCAAAGTTTTAACAACTTCTTCGCCATTTTCTAAAACAACACCAGAGTCACCAATTTCAGCTTTTAAGTTACCTTTAAATGCAATTGAAATACCAAATGTTAAAACAGCACATAAAAACATCTTTATTCCGATTCTTTTTTTCATCTTACTATTCCTCGACCTTTCTATAAATTCTTATATATTTTTTAAACGTAAGTTTAATAACCAAATATATAGGTACAGCAATACCACCAAATGCCATAAGAACATAAATTGCAATATCTAATAATAAAAATATAAGCACAACAAACATTGCTAAAATACTTGATAATAGATCTTTAAAAGCCATTATATTTGCAAGTTTTACAATTTCGATCATCCTCAATCCTTTGAAATATGACATAACTAAAACTATATTAATTACTAAAATAATAAAAATTGCTATACATGAAACAGATAATAATAATCCAACTGTATGTATTAAACTATTTCTAATATAATTCGTAAAGAACATTACACTATTATATAATAGAATTCCACATACTAAAATTACAATTGTAAATAATAGTGATTTAATGTAAGTACTTTTTAAGCTTTTAAAGAAATCTTTAAAAACCGTATTTGTATCATTTGTTTCATATTGTCTAATAACAGAACTTGTCGCAACAACACTAGGAAACAACCATAATACTAACGGTATCAAAGACAAATATATAAGCGGGTTATCAGTTGTTTTGTTTAAAGATGCATATATAATAAAGAAAGAGAATGAAGGGATTACAACAAGTGCATTTAATAATACTAAACGCAATACATAATCCAAAAATCGATAAATTTTGCTTTGCATAATTCTATTCGATTTCATACTTCATTCTCCTTTTTTTTAATTATAGTTTAAAATTAACCAACGATACCAGAACGTTCAACACCTTCAATAAATAATCTTTGAACAAATAAGTAACCTATTAAAAGTGGTGACATCATCATTAATGCGGCACAGTTAAGTAATGTTTCAGTAAATAGTGAGTTTTTCGCAATACCTTCACCTACTTGGTTAACGAAGTCAACATATTGAGGTTGTAAAATTAATCCCGCAACACGTTCACTCATTGTAATAAGTTTTCTAGTAAGCATTGGGAAAGTTTCACCACTTATTTCATACATACCAGTATAATAAACGTCATTCCATTGCCATACAAACGCGAATAGAGCAACTGTAACAATTACACCTCTTGCGTTTGGTAACATAACGCTCCAGAATGTTCTAACAACACCTGCACCATCGATTTGAGCAGATTCTTCAAGTTCAATTGGAATTCCACGGAATGTTTGTTTAAATAAGAAAATAAACAATGCAGCTCTAATACCTTGACCAGTTAATGATGTAATATAGAATACTATATCTTTACCTTCACCTCTAAGTCTTAAAGTATGTCCTAGTAAACTTTCAAATAAACCAGGATTATCACCAAATGCAAGAATGTCAAAACTACCTAAGTAGAATGTTCTTGAAAGTGATACAGCTTGAGGAGGAACGATTAATGTTAACATTATTAACCAGAAAATTAAGTTAGATCCTCTGAATTTTAATCTAGAGAATGCATATCCAGCAAGCGATGTAGAGAATACTTGGCAAATTGTAGAAATAGTAGATACTTTAATATTACATAACAATCCATCCCAATAATCTAATAGAATAGATGATAATTGGAAATTAAATATACTGTAGTTTTCAGGAATCCAGTTAACAAGTTTATTATTTAAGTCAATTGGATGTCTAATTGAAAGAGTAAATTGTTGGAAAATTGGGAATACTATAACAAAGGCTAACCCAATGAATAAGAAACCTCTTAATAAAGTAGCAACCTTTGTTCCAGCTTTTCTTTTCATAACCGCAACCTTAATTGGATTTTTAAGATCAGTTACAATTTCATTATATTTTTCAACACTTAAATTTTTGATTTCTTGCCATTTTGACACTTTTTCTTCGTTATTTGTTTGAAGATTAGTGTCTTTGATTTCTTCTTTTAATAATTCATTTTTATTTTTTGTCATCATAATAGAACACCACCTTCGATAAAATACCAACGATAACTCCCATAATCAATAAGGAAGCCAAAATGTAAATCCATGACATAGCAGCATAATAACCGTATTCACTATCCTGATATACAACATTCATAATATCACAAATTTCACTTCTTAAGAATGAGTCAACAATTGTATAAACAACAACTGTAATAATCATAGGTGAAACCATTGGAAGTGTAATTTTCCAGAATTGTTCATATCCTGTTGCACCTTCGATTGTTGCAGCTTCATATAAGTGTTTTGGAACAGATTGAATAGCAGTTAAGAATACTAAGATTTGGATACCAGAATAAGAAATTGTTCTGTAAATTGCAGATGTAATATCAGTTAAGAATTTTACTAATTTAACCGGAACACCAATACCTTGCATGAATTTAGCTAAGTCAAATAATTCTGCTAACGCATTATTACCATTTTTATTAAGCATTTCTCCAACACCTTCTGCAGCATTTAACGCAGCAGTAATAGCTTCAGAGTTAAATACAACTGGTAAGAAGAATATAGCACGAACGAATGCACGACCTTTAAAGTTACCATTCAACATAACAGCGATTAATAAACTGAAAATTGTAATAACAGCTGTATCAACAACAGTATCTTTAATAGTAGTCCATAAACTAACAGGGAAATCTTCGTGTACACGTAATGCATATTTAAAGTTATTAAAATAATCAATTACAGGTGTAGCATTAAAGTCATATCCTTGGCTTGTCATTGGGAATACTTGTCCGAAGTAAAAATCACCTTTAGGGCCTACAGTACTAAATGAATATAATAAAGACATTAATAAAGGATATGCGAAGAATAATAAGAAGCCTAAAATTGTTGGCGCTAAGAATAACCATGAAATTAATAATTTTTGTTTTTCATGTCTCATTTTGTCATATACTAATTCTTTAAATAATCTACAAGGGAAGAAAATAAAGAACCAGTTTTTAAGTAATACTTCGAATACTTTTTTAATATAGAACCAAATTTTTCCTAATACAGTTAAGAATTTTGAAGGTTGTTCATTATTTAATTGTACATTATTATTCATGATTTACCTCCTATTCTACAACAACGTATGATTTAGCAGGAACTGAAATAGTTCCATTACTCCATACAGTTCTTCTATAATTCAATACGATTTCAACGTTTCCGCTACCATCTATTTTTTCATAAGTAACTTTGTAAACATCGTTTTCAATTCTTTCATGACTAACTAGTCTAGCGTTGTAAATACCAAGTTCATTTAATTCATTACATACTGTTTCAACATCGCCTAACCAACGAGAATATAATGTGTAATAATAAGTATTATAATCTGTTTGTAATAATTCAGATGAATCATCATATGTAAATGTAAATGCAGGATTTGAACCAGTTTCTAAACATTTCATAATATGTTCATTTAATCCTTTTTCTACATTTTCATTAATAGATTCTCCACTATAGTCGAATAATCCGTTAATTACTAATTGATAGAATGGAATGTTATAATCTAAAATTTCATATTGTGTTGAATCATATGGAACATTGTATGCATTTGCAGCAAATTCTAGTGCATATGCATATGGAGTTTCAATAGCTAAAGTATTAATTCCATTTTCTTCTAACTCTAAGAATGCTTTGATTTGTTCATTAACAGCAGTAAATTTAAATACATTTTGTTTTCTACGATAATCACCTGATAAACTTGATCCAAGTCCAGATAAGGCAATAGTATTAATTCCTAATACTTTTTGATAATTTTTAGCTAATTCATTAGAGAATGCTTCATAGTAAGCAGGAGATAATACTTTAATTTGTTTCATCTTTTTATTGAATACATTACTATGTAATTCATATGGATATTTAGTAGCATATTCACCACCAACATCACGAGCAGTATAGTGAGATTTACCAAATGATTCTTGGAATTTTTCGTATTCTAAGAATTCTACATAAGGATAAATTTTAATATTATCATTATACTCATTAATAGCTTTTAATAAAGCTTTTTTACCACCGATTAAACCACTAACTTTTATCTTTTCAAATGATGTATTTACTAATCCTGTATTACGCCATCCTTTATAATAAACATTAATATTATTTACACCTAATTTAGTTATTTCATCAATAATAATTTGTAATTCATCAACAGTTGTTAATGTTTCTTTACCAGTATAACCAATTCCTAAGAAATTAGTATGATATGAATAAGCACCTAAAACTTCCACATCTAAAGTAGCTGTAGTTGTTTTATCACCATTTACGTCTAATCTTCCTTCACTTCTTGAAACAATTAAGTCTCTATAGAATTTAGCAACACCATTATATGAGCAATCATATTTTGTTAAATCAAGAGGCATATACGCAAATCTATAATCTCCAAATGCACCATTAACAGTATATTGTGTTGTTTTATTTCTATTATATTGGTTAGTACCAATAACTATTTTTTGACTTTCTCTAAATGTAATAGAGTAATATGCATAGTTAAATGAGTTTTTACCACGATTTGATGTATCTGCATTTAAACTAACTTGAGCAGCACCATCTAATGCTTCAACAACCATTGCACGTTTATTTGATTCATTTGGTCCATCAAATACATATCCATACATTGGAAGTAAGATATCACTTGTATCAGCAGTAAGTGTATAACTTGTAAATGTTAAATCTGATGTGTAAATTCGTTTTGAGTAAGCGCTATAATTAGCTTTTGCATTATTGAATTGCATTACTGCTCCGCTGCCATCAGGAATAATTAAATAACCTTCTTCATTTTTAGATGCATTTGTATAATATTTTGAAGATGTAAAATATTGTAATACATCCATTGAAGTTACCATGAAATAGTCGCCTTTTTCATTTGTATTAGTTTTGATTGAATTACCAGGAATCATTACTTCTAATCCGTTTTCACCAAGTGTATATTCAATTGCAATATCAACTCTTGCTTTTGAATTTTCTTGTCTTTCAGTTCCAACATCTAATAAGTAATCTTCTTCAGTATATCCACACCAGTCATATAAGAATCTATAACAAGCATTGATTGCAGTATCAGATTGAGATTTAAGTTCGAAATATCTTTCATCTTCACTTAATGGTTCATTTTTGTCATTAACTTCAATTAATTTATATGTTTGGTCAACAACTAAGTTATAGAATGATTTAGTTTTTGCAGGATAAGGTTCACCAGTTTCAGGACAAATATCATTGATAGCTGTACCATATGCAATTTCTGTAATTGTATTACCACCTGAGTCAAGATTATATTGACCATCATTTTCAGCTTTATATTGTTTTACTAATTCGTTTCCTCTAGCAATAATTTCTTTCATTCTTTTTTCAGAAATTTTTGTAGGAATATATGTGCTATCAATACCCTTTTGAGCTAATTTATAATAAACAATTACTTTATCATCTTCACCATTAGTTCCTTCAACTACATTTACATAGAATGATGGCTCAATGAATAAATTTGTTCTTTCTTCTGATCCATTTGTAAATGAATTATATTTAATTGGAGTTTTAGTAGAAGCTTTATTCCCATCTACACAAGTAACAGTTAAAATAGCTTTTTGATATTTATTGATACCTTCAGCTGAGTCAACATCAGATGGATTTGATGACCAAGACTCAATTACGTTACCATTTTCATCTTTTTGATTTAATGTAAATTGACTTGTATATAAATTCATATACATATCATATTTATCATTTGACAAAACTAATTTATTGTTAATATTATCACTAACATAATTATTTCTAGTATAACCAGTTAATTGTAATTTTAATTCTTCATATAAATCATTAATTTCAGCAGTTTTATTTGCATCATCGATTTGTTCTTCATAAATATAATTTAATTCTACTTCAAATCTTGCTGATTTTAATTTTGTTGCATCATCAGCACCTTCATTATAAGGTAAGCTATAAGTTGCAGCTGGAGAATAAACACCAGTTTTTGAATTATAAGATAGCGCCGTAGAATCTCTTTCAGTTTTAATATCTTTAAAAGATTGGAAACCGTTTGCTTCTAAATTTTCCCAATAACTATCTTCATATTCGTTATTGAAATCATTTATGTTAGCAGAAACTTTATAAACATCTAGGAAGTAAATAGATATAAACATTACAACAACTGCTGCTATTAATATTAATAAAGCACGTTTTGCATAAGTCCAAATTGTAATTTTCTTTTGCATATCTTTCACCTCCTAAAAATACCTTGTTGTTATTTCTTTAAATAATGAATATATAAATCCATATATTTGTTGAGCTAAGTCAAATATTAATAAAGCGATAAATGCAATAATTAACATTGCAACAACTGTTAATAATACAGACCATAATGTTTTTGCAATACCATATTCATGAATAACAACAAGTCCCATAAATGCCATATAACCTGTTAATACCCACGCTAAGATATCGATTAATAAAATGAAGTTTGCTTCATCAAGTGTTAATACATTACTTAATAAAATATTAACAAATCCAAATACAGTAACAGGGAATAATGAATAACAAATCATCATGAAGATTTCTTTCATTTTTCCTTTACCATCAAGAAGTGTTGTAACACTCCAGTTAGCAACAGCAATTACTACAACTGGAACAACACCATAAATAACCATTTGAATACTATTAAATTTTTGAGGGTTATTTTTATTTGTAATAATACCTTCAAATTGGAAAGCTAGAATAGTCATTAAAACATACATTGCTAAAAGGAATATTGAAACCCACATTTTACCTTTTTTCTCAGTTTTAAATTCTTCCCAACCTTGAACAGGGTGAGACATAATGTATAATGGATGTTTCCATGTTTCTTGTCCGAATTTCTTTACAGCACCAAGAATATTTTTCCAATCGAATTTTTCTTTTATTTTTTCTTCATTAGCAGTTAAACAAATGTCAGCTGATAATGTTTCATTTACTTCTACTGAATTGTTTTGTTGCATTTCAGCCATCTATTTGTCCTCCTCTTCTTTAGACTCTTCTTCTTCAAAATCGTCATAATTTGTTTGATCATAACCACGAAGAATTTCTGTTTGTCTTTCAATCATTCTTGCTTTTTCTTCATTCATTGATGCTTTTGCAGCCATAGCAAGATTACGTTGTTTTAATGTTTTTCTGTAAGATAATGTAATCCATAATACAACTAATAAGATAACAGCTGTCATAATCCAGTTAAAGTTATTAGATAAAATGATATCACGATATTCTGTATAAGCTTTTGAATAATATGTAGCATTATGAGCAAGTTTAAATTGTTCCATTGCAGCTTTGTATTCACCGCGTCTTAATAATGCTTTACCAATACCTAAATAAGCAAGTTCATAGTTTGTATTCATTTTAACAACTTGTCTCCAATAAGTTTCAGCACCAGCTTGAACTAAAATTGCTTCACCATTTTCATCGTAAACTAAATTTCCATCTTCATCAGTTTTGTAAATATCTTCAACGATACCTTGTTGATATAAACTTGTTGCAGTATTAACAGCTTCACCGAATTCAGTAGTTTTGAATAATAAGATACTCTTAGAAGAAGCATCTAATACAAGTAAAACTTCTTCTTTAATCATATTACCTTCTGCATCTAATTCACCACTATCACGTTCGAAATAACGGATTGCAACTGGGTCAATGATACAGTTAGATAATGTTGTATTACCAGCTTGTGAGTTACCACCAGGTTGTTCACCTGTGATATATAATAAGTTACCTTCATTATCATATGTAAATAAACGTCCACGTAATTCATCAACAACTGTAAAGTTACCATTTGAACTCACAGTAACACCTACAAGTTGTGACATACCTGTGATTACACCATCTTCTGGAGATGTAGTTAAATAAACAGCATCACCATCTGGAGTAACATAACCATTACGTTTAAGAATGTCTTTACCAGAAGTATTAATCATTTTAACTAAGTTAGCATTTGTTGTAGCATCAGCATCTGGATAAGATGTAGCAAATAAGAATCCGCTTGAATCCATTGCGATATTTGTAAATTCTGGTGGTAAGTCTTTTGTCATATTCGCGATTTGTGTTTCTGAGAATAATTTAGTCCAGAATTTCTTTAATGGGTTTGCAACAACTTCGTTCTTACCTAAGAATCTGTTGAATGCACCTGATTTATGGAATTCCATAATACCTTCGTAAACACCATTAGCGATAGCATATAATCTTCCTGTTTGGTCAACAGCGATTTTTTGAGGTTTAAATGCTTTAACACCATCTTGTGCTGTAGCATCATTTAATTTTTTTCCTCCAGAAACTTGATAGAAAACTGTATCATCTGGTGTTAAATATACACCATCAACAACTAATGTTTGAGTTTCTACACCTGCGATATTAACAGTTGCAGCATTTACTCTAATTACTCTACTATTACCAGTGTCAGCAATATAAATACCATCTTTAGTTACAGTTATACCTTCAGCAACATTTAATCTAATTGCTGATAATGTTGGATCTAATGAATATGCGAAGTAAGGAGCTTTACCAGCACCACCTTCTTGAAGTTTTCTATATTCAATTTTAACTTTTTCTACATTTGTAATTTCAGAATCTAATACAATTTTGTATGTTTCATTTTCTGTATCATATAACCATTGCCAATTATCTTTTGAAACTTTTGTTTGTTTACCTTCAGCATCTATTACATATAAAAGAATATCATTATTGCTATATGTATAAACATTTGTATCTGTACTATAAACACCATAAACTATTTCAAGTGATGAATCTATAATAATTTCGTTTGTTTCTTTATTAATTTCTAATTCAAATTCGTTTTTATCATAAAAACTAATTAATTCAGTTGAAGTATAGTTTTCTTTTGTAATTTGATATCCTTCTAAATAGAAATCATAATATTCTTGTAATTTAGTTTTTACATCATCAGTAATTAAGAATTCATTAAGACTAGCAATATATTGGAAGTTTTGATTTAATACATGTACTGTACTAACACCACTACCATCAATTTGATGATATTTAATATTATTAATTGTTACTTCAGGTTGAAATTTTGTGTTTGTATTTAACCCAGAATCTAAAATATAAATTCCATCTTCAAATACAGCTAAATCTGTAAGTTTATCAAATCCAAGAGCATATGCGCCAACTAACGGATTACCATAAATATCTGTAAAACTATCATTGTAATAAGTTTCTTGATAAGCAAGACCTTCAGCAGAAGGAATTACGTTTTTCCAGAAGTCATAGTTATAACTTGCAGCTTTTGATTTTAAAATACTAGGAGCAAATACAGCAATTGCTAAAAGAGTTACGATAAGTGTTTTACTTAAAATATTTAATTTCTTCATAACTTGCCTCCTATTTCATACCTGAGTGAGCCATTGTTTCAATGATTTGACTTTGAGAAAGAATAAACACTGAAATTGGCACAACCATCATAATTAACATAACTGCAGAGGCAGTACCTGTTCTTGCTACACCACCAGCAACGATTTGGTGAAGTGAGTAAGATAATGGTTTTAATTGTTCACTATAAATAAATGTTCCACCATCATTATTCCATAATTGTTGGAATAAAAGAATGATTAGTGTTAACCAAGCTGGTTTAACTAGTGGCATAACGATTTTCCAATAAATTTGGAATTCATTAGCACCATCGATTTTTGCAGATTCAATTAATTCAGTTGGGATATCTTGCATGAATTGTTTCATTAAATATAGACCTAATGAATAAGCAAACGCAGGAACAATAATTGCCCATTGACTATCAACTAATCCTACTAAACTAAAGATAATATATCTTGGAGTTGCTGTAACTTGAGCAGCGAACATTAATGAATAAACTACCATTGAGAAGATAATTGTTGATCCTGGGAATTTATGTTTTGCAAGTGGGTAAGCAGCCATTGATGCAAATAATACGTGACCTACAGTACCTGCAAGTGTAATCCAAATTGTATTAAAGAAATATCTTGAGAATGGAACCCATGATTCTTCTAATAACATTGATAAGTCTTTGAAGTTATCAAGTGTTGGATTTTGGAAGAATAATTTTGGTGGGTAAATAAATAATTCAGCAAGTGGTTTAAACGCAGCACAGAATGAATATACTAGCGGATAAGCACTAAATAAACCAAATAAGCATAATAATAAGAATAATGAAATATCACCAGCAGCACTACGGCTTACACGTTTTTTTCTCTTGATTCTTCTTCTTCTTTCCATACGGTAGAAGAATAATTCAAGTTTTCCCATTGTAGCTTCATCTTTTAAACCGAATTTTTTAAGTTTCTTTTCTTGACGTTTTAAACGTTTCTTTTCTTCTTTAGAAAGTTCAACGCCTTTGACTTGTTCATCATCTATTAAAATTCTGTCGTCAGCCATTATTATGAACCTACCCTTCTTAAAATTTTTCTTACTAATAAGTTAGCTAAAATCATTACAATGAATAGAATTGTAGCAATCGCAGAAGCATATCCCATTTCCATACGAGTATTACCATAGTCCATTAAGTGAGTAATGATAGTGTGTCCTGCATACTCGACGGATGGGAACCCAGCGATATTTATCGAAACCTCGGCTATTGATAATGCAGATGTAATTTGCATTACGGCACCGAACATTAATTGTGATTTCATTTGTGGAAGTGTAATATACCATAATTCTTGCCATCTTGATCTAATACCATCGATAGCACCAGCTTCATATAATTCTTTATTAACACCTTGAAGACCTGCAATGAATGATAAGAAACTTACACCAAGTGATAACCATAATTGAACGATAATTAAAATCCAAATAATATATTTTGCATTTTGTAACCATGTAATTGGTTCTTGAATAATATTTAATTCCATTAATATTGAGTTAGCATAACCATAGTTATCACTACTGAATATTAATTTCCAAACTAAATATACGTTACCAGAAATTGATGGAGCATAGAAAATAAGTGTCATAAAACTTCTTAATAGAGGTTTTAATTCATTAATTAACCATGCAAATACGAATGCCATCAAGTAACTTACTGGACCCGTAATAACCGCAAGTATCGCTGTATTTTCGATTGCGGTCATAAATACTTTATCATCTACGAATAAAGCTTTATAGTTTTCCCAACCAATGAATGTAGGGAATTCTAATAAGTTAAAGTATGTAAAACTTAATACTAATGAGATTAATACTGGAAGCACTGTGAATACAAAGAATAAAATTGTATAAGGTGCTACTAAGTAATAATATTGTCTTTTTAAGAATACTTCACGACGAAGTCTACTACCACGTTTACTCCATCTATCTAATTTTCTTACTAATGATCCACGATCTTGTTCAATTTTTAATTTTAAAGAGGCTTCTTCATATTCTTTTGAAACTTCTAAATATTTAGCTTCAATCGCTTCAAACTTAAGTTGCATAGGATCTTTTACAGCACTATTCATATAAAGAATCTCCTTTCTTTTGTTCATTTGTTAAAGAACAAAAATCATTTACTAATATTACATTTTTCATTTTGTTCTTTACTCCTCCATTTTAAATTCATATGCATCATCATCATCATCTACAACTTTATCTGGGTTTTCTTCAGCCCATTTTTTGTATTCTGCATATGCTTCTTCATATTCTTTTTTAACTGCTAAATATTTTTCTTTAAGAGCTTTCTTTTCTTCTTTAAATTTTTGAATGTTAGCTTTTACAGCATTATCATATTCAGCGTCGGCTGCTTTTTGCTCAGCCTTTTTTTCCGCAAGAGCTTTTTTAAGTTCTTCTTTTTCTTTTACTTTGTCTTCACGTGTAACAACACCGCGTTCAATTTCTTGTTGACGTTTTTGTTCACGTTTGTGTTTGAAGTTTAATTTTTCTTTGTTACCACCAGTAAGTACTAAAACTAAAAGATAAACTATAAGTACAACTGTGATAATAAGCATTAAAATAACAGCAATTTTTGATCCCATAATTTACTCCTTTCTAGTTTTCATCTTCGGCTGTTGGTAAGTCGAATTCTTTACGTTTACGATCGATTTCATCGTTAATAATTCCACTATATTGAACTAAGATTTCACGTGGATTATAGAAGTTATTAATAACTTCACGGAATGCATTTTCAAGTTCACGTCCGATAATATAGCTACCAGCTACTTGAGGCATTTCATGAACTTGACTCCATTGTAACATTAATTTTTCTAAGTCATTTTGTGGCCATGCAAGAGATTGGAATGCTTTAACGTTTGCAGTTGCATGTCTTGCAGCAGAACCTAAGATACCTTCCATTTCACGTCCAAATTGAGCTTGAGTTTCAGCGCCAGTCCACCATTTTAAGAATTCCCAAGAAGCATTGTATTTAGATTGTTTTTCTTGTTCACTTAATTTTTCAGGTTGTTTCATAATTACTGCACCAGTACCACTTGCTGTAGAAGTATGATCGATTTCACCAGTTTCTTCATTGTATGTACCTGGAATTAATGAGAATGACCATTTACCTTTAAGTTCAGGAGCGAATACTGATAATGTATTATAAGTTTCATAATAAGAAATACCAATTGGCATTTCACCAGAACGGAATCTGTTAACAAATGATGCTGATTTAGGGAATGAATATAATGTATAGAATTCAGTCCAGTATTCAAATGATCTCATTGCTGCATCACTCATTAGACCAGTTTCTTTGTTATCGTTTGCATATAAAGCTCCACCATTTTGATATAACATTGATACAAATACAGGGTTTAATGCATTTGCACCAGCATCATTAACTGGTAGATAGAATTGTAATTGTTGTGTTTGAAGTTCAGCTACTAAATCAATAACTCCATCCCAAGTTTGAGGGATTAAATCTGTCCAACCATTTTCTTCAAAAATGTCATCACGAACGAACATAACCATGAAAATTTGTTTTTCAGGAAGAGAATAAATACCTTTAATATATTTTTTCATTGCATCTTTATAAACTTCACTATTAAATAAATCGTCTCTAGATAAATCATTTTCATCTAAGAATGCTAAATATTCAACATAGTTATTTATTTTTGCTTGTGCTTCTTTATCGCCTTGATCAGCTTTTTCATAATCTTCATTTGTAGGAGAATAGAATTGGAATTGTCTTAATGAAGATGCATGATATACATTTTCATATGAATTATCCCAAGTCATAGCGCCATCTGGCATTGCATATACGCTATCCCAGAAATCTTCAAAATTAGTTAAATCATATACAGCATTACGAAGTGCATAGTTAACAGGTAAACTTGAATCAACGTTTAACGCAACATCTGGACCAATACCAGCAAGTGTAGCTTTTAATAAAACGTCTCCACCTGTTAATTTTAAGTTAACTTTAATACCAGTATTTTTTGTAAAGTCAGTATCAATTAAGCTTCTTACAACGTTTGCTTGGTCACGACCAAGAGTCATCCAAACTTCGATTGATTCATGAGTTTCAATTTTTTCACCTTCAGTTGGTGCTTCACCAATTGATGAATAGTCAATTACGAATGATAAGAAGAATGAGCAGACACCATTCCATAATTTTCTAAAGAATCCTTCATTTGCTTTTGAAAGTTCTACATCTGGTGTATGAACACTAATATAGTCAATAGCAAGAGGTAATTCTCTTAATTCAGTAAGTAATGTACCAAGAGATGAAATATTGTTACTAAATGATGTTAATTTTTGTGTGATTAAACGAGGTTTTTCAATGAAGTCATCAAGTTGTCTAATCATTGCATCGATAACACCAGTTTTATCTGATTTTGTTCCAGAAATTTCAGCAATACTATTTGAAATATCTGCAAGTTCATCACGATATTTTTGTAAGTTATCAATTAAATCAGGGAATTTTCCAACAAGATCATAGTCACGACTCTTATCCGGAGAAGTTGTTGTATAAGCAACGATTTGACGATATGTTCTACTTAAATCATCAATTGCAAGTTGTGTTCTTTCAATTAATGGAGCATATGCACCAAGAGTAACTTCTAATGTGAATGTATAAGTAGTACCTTTTTCAAACCAGAATAAGAAATCTTCTTCACCATTACCAAGAGTGATGTTTTGCCAATCGCTTGAGAATGTGAATTGAATGTCATTCATTTCATCGAATAATACTTTATTTTCACCACCGTTTTCGCTGATATAACCTATACGGCTTGAATACATACCTCTTACAAGATTTTGTCTAGCACGCATTGAGATGTTGTAGTAACCACTTTCTTCAACAGTGAAATCCCAGCTAATCCAGTCACCTAATACTTTCCATTGGTCACCACCAATAATATTCTTTTTAGTTTCTTTTAAACTAAATGGATAAGTATTTGAAGATGATCTATCTGTTGCAGGATATAAAGTAGGAGATGACTTATGAGAAGCTTTTTCAGCTTGGAATTTAGATTCAGAATTTGTTAAGCTTGCATTTCCATGTTCTGCTTTTAATTCAGCAAGATATTCTTCATAAGATGGAGTTTCGCTAACTGATAAAATATGAATTTGATCAATGATTACTGGTTCTTTAATTGAAATTAATGTGATTTCGTTTTCACCAGCTTCTAAATAGAACATATAAGGATCAGTTACATACCCCATTGAATCTTTGAAATAACTATTTCTAAATGTAAATGTCTCAACTTGTTGAGGTTTTAAATCATTACCATTTGAATCAACTTTTAAATTACCATTTTTATCGTATGATGTAGCAGTATCATTCCATACACGTGAGAAAGCAAAACTATCAGCACCACTAAATGGAACTTTTGCTTCTTCCATTGATGGAGTCTTAATTAATAATTTTCTTTCGATTGATGAACTATAACCAGTTACAGTAAAGTAATTTAAATATAAGTTATAGAATCCAGATTTTTCAACATTAACTTTCCAGCTAACTTTACCAGTACTTTCGTGGATCATAACTTTATCTGTTTTAGCTTTGTTATTATCAACTAAGTTTTTGATTTGTTCAGAAATATCATCTAAAGTTACTTTTCTAGAATCAGCTACAGTTGCAGATGTTTGTGATTCGTATACACTTTCATAAACATATTGTAATTCTGCATCAGTATATCCATTAACATTTTCTTCAGTTAAGCATTGAACTAATTTTATTAATTCTGCTTTGTTTCCACCTTCTGGATTTACTAATTCTTTCTTTATTGATACTTCAGAAACACTTGTTACTAAACCTGTTTCAGTTTTTGTAACACTGTCTTCATCATATTGCATACCATTTATAGCGATATCAACTCCCGCAGGTTTTGTTGCGTTTGAGAATTGATCAACGTATTGTTGGTAATCGTTTTTCACTGTAGCAAAATTTTCTTTATCAATGACTGTTATATCATCATCTTTGCCACATGAAGTAAGTGCGCCTATTGTCATAGTTGCAAATGCCATAACAACAAGACTCAAAATAAATTTTTTGGCCTTTAACATAATTTCTCCTTTCGCGCTAATTCATTCAAAATTTCTATAAGCCATACAATGCGGTCTGCGCTTTTTTTATAACCATATTCTATGTTTCTCATAAGCCATAGTTGCTCATGTTTAATAAGATATTTTTTTAATTCATCAATTTCATCATTAAAGTCAACCGACAAATTATTTTTAATTTTAGCAAGTTTCTCATTAACACTTACTAAAACATTAAGTAGATGTAAACTATTTAATAGTTCATCTTTTTCTAAACTTTCCTTTGCAAAAACTAGTAGCTTTTGTGCTTTTGCAAAAGAAATTTTAAGCATATTCAAATTTGGTTCATCAATCAAATTCGAAAACATTCTTGTCTTGAAAAAGTCTATCGTATTTTCTTGTCTGCGTGAATGTTCTGCCCACATGATAGCAGTAAATAATCTACTACCGTATCCTCTATATTCACCCTCAAGAAGATGATATCTTCCAAGTTCCAACATCGCTTCAACTAAATAATCATCATTTAAGAATTGTTTTAAATATTCTATTGCATCATAAAGTGTTGCGTCTGTCCAAGAATTTAAACCACCTAAAATAAAACCTAAATAACTAACAGGTAAATATTGCAAATGTCCCATATCTCCCCAATCAGTTATTAGTACCCCAAGCGAATTATATTTTTTCGCTGCTTTTGCACTGTTTAAAATCGTGTGTTCCATGTCAAGAATTCTACTTGTAATTGTTGCCCAAGATGAAGTTCCTGGCGCTAGCATATATTTTACTTTTTTCTCACTTAATATTTTCGCATGTTTTTCAAACGGATAAGCTTTATCATAACCCCAATCAATAAAAATCGCATCATCTATAAGTTTGTCCAATTTTTCGGGATGTTTTATTAGTACATCACCCCACAACATTGGAATCTTGCCATAATTTTTCACTTCTTTTGCTAAGTTATTAAAATATTCTATATAAACATCTTCCACTGAAGTTTCATCTGCTTTTTCTTTACTCTTACCTTGTCCTAGTTCATACGGTTCATCAAAATTCATATTAAAGTATTTTGATGATGTATATGGAATCATATCTGCATACATTTTCTTAACTAACTCAGTTGATTTAGGATTTATTGGGTCAAGTGTACTTGCAGGTCTATGTGCGCCCCATATAAAGAATCCTTCAGGGCATTCTGCCAAATCTTTGTATTCTTCTTTTGCTAACCAATCAGCCATATGACCAAATCCATTTTGGTTTGGTACAAAGTCTAAATAATATTCATTTGCATATTTTTCAATTTCTAAATAATCATCAAGTGTAATAAAATTCTTTTCACCTAAAACATTCGGAAATGATTTATATTCAAACGAGAATCCTTCGACATATAATTCAATATGATTATATCTAAGTTTTGAAAATAATTTAATCATTTCTTTTAAAGTTTCTTTGGTTGGAACTTTAGATCTGCTTATATCAACCATTACACCACGAATTTCAAGATCTGGATAATCTTCTACATAAAAGCAATTTGAAGTTTGTTTTAAAATATCTTTTAAGGTTAACAAGCCATAATATGCGGCGGTTTCTGTTTTAGCATAAATATTTATTTCATCAGGAGTTGTATCAATTTTAAATTCTTCATTTTTTAAAGTAGCGTTTTTATTAATAATAAGTTTTAACCCTTCAGAAGTGTTATCGCCAAACAACTCATTTATTTTTTTAAATAAATTTTCACTAAACTCATTTTGAACAAAATAAAAAGTATTAAATTTTAACATTAAATCGCTAATTTTTAATACTTTTGGTTTATAAAAAAGTCTCATGTAAATACTCCTCCTTGTTGCTTTTTTGTATATTTGACATAATATGCCATACTATGTATCTTATTATACCAAAGAAAACGTTTTTATTCAAGCAATAGACTAATAAAAAACAAGTTTTTTAGTTTTCAAAATAAACTATTTTAAAAAAAAGAAAAACGAAACAATTTTTTGTTTCGTTTTAATGTTTTTTTACTTATTCCAAAGTTCTTTTATTGTATCAAGAGCCTTATCTTTTACTTCATTTTGACCTTTTATAAAGTCTTTGTACGTAAAGAAAATAGTTCCTTTTACTTCTTCATATTGTTGATTAAACTTAATTTGATTTGCAATTTCTTCTGGATTTTGCCAATACTCATTAGAACCCATTTGATATAAACCTTGCCCAATATAAAGAATTGTATTAGTTTCTTTTGAAATTCCATTCCACCATTTAACTAAATCATGGTACGTAACATCTAATCTTTCAAATGAAAAATAAACTTGTGGTACAACATAATCGATCCAATTTTCTTTCATCCATTTGTATACATCTGAATATAGTTCGTTATAACATTGTAAGCCACCCTCAGCATTATAAGAGCCTTTATCCCAACCACCTTCTTTTATTGAAGAATGTGTTCTATAAATTGCAAATGGGCTAATACCAAATAAAACTTTCTTATTATTTTTGCTAAACGAATTTTTCAATCCAATATGAATACTTTCAATCATCATATCAACGTTTCTTCTACGCCAATCTTCAAAAGATTCATCTTCAGAATTTCTGTATTTTAAATAATCTTGTTCTTCTCTTTCAAATGGTATTTTAGCATATGGATAGAAGTAATCATCAATATGAACACCTTCAACATCATAGTTATCTACAACCTCCATAATTGTATCAGTAACAAATTGAATTACTTCAGGATGTGATGGAGCAAGAATTACTTTATTCGCACCATCTAAAACTAGATGTTCAGGATGTCTTCTTGCAAAATTTAATTCATCTAATGTTTGAACATATTCGTTAATTGCTTCTTCTTCAGTTTTATTTTCTAGATTTAATGCAGCAGTACTTACACGGTATGGATTCATCCAAGCATGAATTTTAATATTATATTTTTTTGCTTCATCAATTACAAATTGTAATAAATCAAATCCAGGATCTTTACCTTCAGTACCTGTAATAAATCTACTCCATGGATTTAATTTTGAAGAATAGAATGCATCAGATGTAGGTCTTACTTGATAAACAATAGTATTTAAATTATAGCTCGCGATATTAGCTATCATTTTTTTAATGTAATCTTGTAAAGCTTCTTTTTCTAAACCTCTTGGCATATCAATGTTTGCAACATTCGATACCCAAACTCCTCTTAAGTCATTTTCTTTATGTTCATATTCAGGAATATCAATTTCTTCATGAGTATCCCAATATTTTAAAGTTTCATCTTTTTGATATCTATATAATTTCATTTTCATTTACCTCAATTTTTATTTTTTCTTTCTTAATAGTACAAGTGATGATGCAAGTAGAGATACCATTGAAAGGATTGTAACTACTGATGCTTTCTTACATCCTTTTAATTTTTCTCCTTCAGTTGCTCCACAAACGCTACATGTTTTTGGAGCTTTCTTTGTTGCATCTACCCAAGTATGATCTGCTTTTTTAATTTTAGTTTGTTCTTCTAATACTTTATTACATACTGAACAGTGGCTTCCATCTGTTAAACCTTCTTTTTCACATGTAGCCGCATATCCTTTATCAACAACTTTTGTATGTTCTAAAGTAGTTCCTTCCTCTATTCCA
>JAZKYN010000125.1:0-3188 GCA_045612145.1 Bacilli bacterium | reverse complement strand
TCAAGTTTACTATCTTTTAATGGAGTCGCAATTATATTACAAGTATATAATATCTTAAAAAAAACAAGACTAATATTTAAACATTACATTATAAGTAGAATAATTCATACTATAATTTCTGTTTTAATTAGTCTTGTTTTATTATTTATTGTTAATTTTTTCTTTTAAAGCTGTTACAACTACTTCAGGTACGAAAGCAGAGATATCGCTTGAATAACTTGCGATTTCTTTTACTGTACTTGATGATAAGAACGAGTATTCATGTGAACTCATAATAAACACTGTTTCGATATCATTATTTAAATGTTTATTAAAAGTTGCAAGTTGAAGTTCATATTCAAAATCACTAACCATTCTTAAACCTCTAATCATTGCGCTTGCGCCAACTTGTTTTGCGAAATCTACTGTAAGTAGTGAACTTGAGACTACTTCTACATTTTCAATATCTTTTGTTACTTCTTTTATTAAGTTAATTCTTTCATCAACTGTGAATAGTGTTTTTTTGTTTATGTTTGTTGCAACAAGTACATAAAGTTTATCAAATATTTTAGTTGCTCTTTTAATTATATCTAAATGACCATTTGTTATTGGGTCAAATGTACCAGGATAAACACCTATTTTCATATTAGTCCTCCTTTTCAAGTATTAATACTTCACTACTTGAATATCTTCTACAAAGTTTAACTCGATATCCTTCATAGTCTTTATTAACTACATCTTCTTTCGGATATTCTGCAACAATATATCCGCCATCTTCTATCATATCATTTTCAATTAAGAATTCACATAATTCATCAATTACTTTCATTCTAAAAGGTGGGTCTAAAAATACAATATCAAATTTTTGTTTTTTTAGTTTTTCTAATATATTTACATAGCTTCCATAATATACAACAAGTTCATCTTTTACACCCAAGTTTGATGCGTTCTTTTTTATAATATTAATTGCATCAATATTAGCATCCATTATTATTGCTTTTTTTGCTCCACGACTAAGTGATTCAAGTGAAAGTGCACCACTTCCTCCAAATACATCTAAAACTACAAAGTCTTGAATATATCCACCAAGACTTGAAAAGATTGCTTCTTTTGTTTGGTCAAGTGTTGGGCGTGTTGCAAGTCCTTCAAGTGTAACAAGTTTTCTACTTCTATATTTTCCTGCAATTATTCTCATAAAAATTCCTCATTTTTTATTTTTTTTAATGTATAAAGTTTTTAAAACGATTTATAATAATATTGTAAAGGATTTATCCTTTCGGATTTAAATCTTTTTCTTCTCCTCTATTAATCGTTTATATATTTTATCTAAAAAAGCAATATATCATATATATTGCTTTTTTATTTTTTTACTAATCTTCAAGGATTTTTTCAATGTAATAGAAATCATCTAATTCATCATGACAAATTCTATATTTAACTCCTACTACTTCGAATTCAGGATAATTATTAGCTTTTTCATAAGCAGTATTATGATTTAATATGATTGTATTACCTTCGTTATTTGGTCCTCCAAGTTCTAGTGGTTTAACATATGTAACAACCCATCCTACTTGATTTTGAACAAGATAATCTTCGCGTTTGATTTTTCTGCCAGTAAAATCATGTGCGTAATCAACATCACCAAACTCATGTAACCATACTTTTAAAGCTTCGCTTTTGTTCATAAATTTCTCCTTTTGTCCATAACTAAATATATTATACCAAATTCTTTAGAAAAATGTTATTATTTTACTTTATAAAATACTAATTTTTAAAATAATTTACAAAGATCTTCTAAAGTTTCTCTTCTTGCTACTAATTCTATTTTTTTTCCAACAGCAATTACAGCAGGTTTTAAGTGATTATTATAGTTTGATGACATTGAATGATTATATGCACCTGTTGCGTAAACTACTAAAACATCATTATTATCTATTAATGGCATTTCTACATTTTGTCTAATAATATCTCCGCTTTCGCAACATTTTCCAACAACATCAACTAATACTTCTTTTTTGTTATTCATTTTATTTACAACATCACATTCATAAACGGCTTCATACAATGCAGGTCTAATATTATCTGTCATTCCACCATCTACAAATAAATAATTTTTCCCACCGTATGTTTTTTTAATTTGACTACAACTATAAAGTGTAATCCCAGCTGGACCTACGATTGATCTGCCTGGTTCGATCATAATATTTTTCACTATTTTTTGATTTTTTAGTACTCTATCAAGATGATTACTAACAATTGTCATAATGTCCTTAATTTCAATATTTTTCTCATCTTTTGTGTATTTTATACCAAATCCTCCACCTAAATTTAGTGTAGGAAGTTGAATGTCATAACGTGTACTAATATCAAGTTGGAACGCTACCATCTTATCAATTTCGGTAGTAAAGGCCCCTGATTCATGTATTTGAGACCCTATATGAGCATGAAAACCTAGTAAATTTAGATTTTCTGACGATTTGACTTTTTTAATTAGTTTATCGATTATTTCCGCATCATAGATACTTTCTCCAAATTTTGATGATAATTTTGCAGTTTGAATGTACTTATGTGTATGTGCATCTATTCCCGGATTGATTCTAATTAAGATGTCCTGTTTTTTATTTTTTCCTTTTAAAATATCATCTAAAACAGTTAATTCGTATAAATTGTCAACAACAATTATTCCTACATTTTCATTTACTGCATAGTTTAATTCTTCAATTGATTTGTTATTTCCATGGAACACAATATGTTCCATATTGAAATTACTGTACTTTGCAACATATAAATCACCTAGACTTACTGAGTCCATATAGAAGTTATATTCACTCATTAATTTGCAAATATATGGTGTCATAAATGCTTTTGATGCATAAACAACATATGGATTAAATGTTGAACCTTTAAAGTAATTTTTAAAATCATCTAATGTTTTTCTTAAATGTAAATCATCCATTACATAAAGCGGTGTTTTATATTCTTTTGCTAAATCTGATAATTTATAGTTATGAAGATATGCTTCATTATTTATTATTTTAAATCCTAGTGGTCTCATTATTTTCACCTCTTATAACTAGCAATATTATATCATAATATAGAAAAAAATCCAATCATTATAGATTGGATTTTACAATTTATTTTCTTTTATTAAAGTTAAAAGATTTTCTTTCATTGTAGTTGTGTTAATACTATTTAAATTAGTTAAGAAA
>JAZKYN010000124.1:0-4674 GCA_045612145.1 Bacilli bacterium | reverse complement strand
AAAAATGATACAAGTTCAAATACAAATAAAGTAATCACTGGTTTTAAAGTAACTCCTTCCAGTTTTTTCATTCTTCTTGTTGTAATTAGATAAACAAGACCAATTATTAATAATAGTATTGAAGCAATCAGAAATATTATTCAAAAAGCTTTCATTATTCCTCCAGTAAAAGCTGAAGAACATGTTATAGAAATTCCATTACTTGAATCAACTTGAGTAGTTTCATTTTTATTTATTAAATCTTGACCAATAAAAATATATATAATTGATATTATCATTATTGGAATTGATACAATTATCATAAAGTAACTTTTTATTTTTAATAAGATATTTGTAATTTTATATAGTTTATTTTGCATATAACCTCCTATAAAATTATCTTTACGCATTTACCTCTTTTTTATGTTTTTCAAGTGATTTTGCTAAAAGATAAATTGTTAAAAAAGATTGAGCAATAAATACTGGAACAATAGTTAATATATATAATAGTTCCCATCTTAAACCCATAAAAATAGATGTTACAAAATATTCTCCAAATGCATATGCACAAATACATTCAACTACTAGTGATATTATGATTAACTTTTTTTGATAATCTTTTGCATATATTAATTTTCTACTTTGTAATAAATATAATATAGAGAGTCCTATAATTATAATAGCGATGATTACATATGAAAAACCAGCAAGTGATTTAATTAAGTTTTTACAAGTGATAACTACTTTTTCACCGATCTCATTCATATCTTCTTGTCTTGAAAGTGAAGAACAGTAATATATACCACTACCAAAAAGAATGCTAGCAAGAATGGTTGCCACTACACTTTTTATATATATAATGTATCCACATAATTTTTATAATTTAAGTGATTGCATTTTATCTTCCAAAAAACCCAGATGAGCCGTTATCACCAGATGCGCAACCGCATCGAAATAAGGTGGTAAACTTCATCTTTTGCATTGGGATTCCTACTCTTGAGTCAGGCAGGCTTTCGACGCTTGCAAAATGTTGTTTCCTAAGTGTAAATGTTCGGGTCGCAAAAAATAGTAGTGAAAATGCGAACTCTCTAGGCATTTAAATTATAGCATATGTATAATTGTTTTTCAAGTAGATTTATTTATTTTTTTATTGGTAAAGTTTGCTAATTTTTTTATTTTATATCAATATATAAAATAGCTAGTTTATATTTATTTTACTTGCAAAAGTATTTTACATTTTGTATAATTAGATATATTTATGAGGTTTTTTATGGAAAAATATAAATTAGTTGAACAAAGTATAATTAAGAAATTTAGACCTCTTATTTGGCGAATGTTTGTAAGAGCAATTGATGAATACAAACTTATTGAAGAAGGCGATAAAATTGCTGTTTGTATTTCAGGTGGTAAAGATTCAATGTTGCTTGCAAAATGTATGGAAGAGTTTCAAAAACATGGACCAATTAAATTTGAAGTTGTATATTTATGTATGAATCCTGGATATAGTGAAAAACATTTAAATAAACTTATTTCAAATGCTGAAATATTAAATATTAAACTTGATATGTTTAATACAGATATATTTGATATTGTTCATGACATTAAAGATTCTCCATGTTATCTATGCGCTAGAATGAGAAGAGGATACCTATACACAGAAGCATTAAAAAGAGGCTGTAATAAAATAGCACTTGGTCATCATTTTGATGATGTTATCGAAACAGTTCTTATGAGTATGTTATATGGTGCAGAATTCAAAACTATGATGCCAAAACTTGTTAGTAAAAACTATGATGGCATAGAATTAATAAGACCAATGTATCTTGTTAAAGAACAAAGTATTATTAGTTGGGCAAAATATAATGAACTTGACTTTTTACAATGTGCTTGTAGATTCACAGAAGAAAATTATAATCAAAAAGAAAGCACATCAAAAAGAAAAGAAATCAAAGAACTAATAACAGAGCTTAGAAAAAAATATTCTGATGTTGATATTAATATCTTTAGAAGTTTTCACAACGTAAATCTAAATACTATTGTTGGATATTACAATGATGAATTTACATATAACTTTTTAGATGATTATGATATAAAAAAGAAAAATAGTAACTAAAATGTAAACGTATACATTTTAGTTACTATTTTATTTGAAAAAAGATATTATATCCTATATAATATAATGGTAAAGTAGCGAGGTATGCATATGGAAATTAAGAAAAAGAGCACCATTCTATTTTTGGGTGATTGTATTACTGGATGGAATAGAAATATGAATGATCCTGATGACTTAGGAAATGGATATGTAGCTAGAATTAGTGATGCTATTAAAAATTATCGAATTAAAGTAATTAATAGAGGAACTGATGAACATAGAACTATTGATCTTTTAAATGAATATGAAGAAAATATTTTAAATGTTAAACCTGATGTTATTACAATTTTTATTGGTATGAATGATGTTTGGCATCATTTTGCAAAAGGTGTAGAAACTACTAATGAAGAGTTTGAATATAATTTTAAAACTGTTCTTGAAAGAATTAAAAATGATTTAGGAGTTCCTGTTATTATTATTGAACCTTTTATCATTGATATCACACCTGAACTTACTATTATGAGATCTGAACTTTGGCAAAAAGTTGATATTATTAGAAGACTTGCAAGAGAATACGCATCTGAATATATTGCGCTTGATGGTTCTTTTGCTAGCGCATGTATTAAACATGAACCAACATTTTATTCTTTAGATGGTGTTCATCCTACTGAAGAAGGACATAAATTTATTGCTAGACGTTGGCTTAGAAATATTATAGTTGAAGATTAAAAAAGCACTTCGAAAGAAGTGCTTTTTTTGTTATCTTGAATATTTACCTGGAATAATACTACCTAAAGTAACTGTTTCTGTTGTATCACCATTTGAAATTGTTATTGTATATGAAACACATGTATCTTCCATTGGTTCTTTTCTAATACGACCATTATCTCTCATATAATCTTGATCATTTGAAACAGCTGTAACATTATATCCTTTAAATGTTGTCATAAGTTTATATTCTGCTTCAACAAGTGCTAAGAATTCCCACCAAATTTCCATATTATTTTCTAGCATTGGTTGTGGACAATCTTTAGCTGTATAGAAATGATGTCCTCTAACTCTTGTAATGTCTAAGTTATGTCTAACCATTAAGTCTGCAACAAGTTGTGCTGTAATTTGCCATGTTAACCATAAGTCAGATCCATAGTTTACACATGATTCGATACCAATTGAATTATAGTTTCCACCTGTAGAACAAATTCTTCCTTCATATACTTGTGTATAACACCACCATGTTGTTCCAATATAATATTTTCCATTTTCAACTTTAAATGGTAATCCAAGATCATTAATAAATGTTTCAGGTAATCTATTTGTAAATGGACTAGTATATCCTGGTTTTGATGAAATTGTACCATCAGCATTTAAAACGTGATCTGTATTTCTACTACTATAATTCCAAGGTTTTGCCATTTCAACTGATGTTTTTCTACCATTAATTTCATAGTAAAAATCATTAGATATTGTAAATACTGGATATAGTGGATCTCCTGCCATTACTTCTAATCCTGTATCATACCATTTAAATTCTCCTACTTGATTAATTGAAGCTGAGTCTCCAGCATGCCATGCAGATAAACTTTCATCTGTACAGTAGAATACACCATCATTACCTGTACAATAATGAATTGATGCTTTATAATCAAGTGCTGTTGAGAAATAATTTGCATTAGCTTCAGCATTTGCACCTGATGCCATATTACCTGTATAGTGAACTGTGATAAATTCCATTTTTTCAATTTTTCCAGAATCTTTTCCAGAGTTTGTTGCTTGTGAATGATATTTATCATTAATGTTTAATTTATTATTCATTAATAATTTTGAAGCACTACCAAAAATGTCTTTACGATATTCTGGAGTACCTGAACCAATTCCTAAATCATATGATGTATATATATTAGCATTATGTGAATCAAGTAATAACTCTAGTTCGTCTGATATTTCTTGGCTTACTACTGTTACCATAAATTCAAGTTTAATTTCTTCGTTTTCTTTATCTCTTGCAACAATATATGTATTTCCTTCTTTTAATCCAGATACATTTCCTTCTTGGTCTACCATTGCTATAGATTCATCTTTTGATTCCCATACTAGTGATGTTGTTCCTTTTCCAACAAGTTCTGCATTTAATTTAATTACATCATTTACTTTTACATATGATGTTGTATCATAGCTTCCTTGTACTTGTCCTGGAAGATATACTTCAAGTTCAAATCTAATATCAAGAGCACTGTTTCCAAATATCTTCATAGAAATTACTGTTTTACCAGTTGAAACTGCAGTAATTAATCCTGTTGTTGCGTCTACTGTCGCAACGTTCTTATTACTTGATGAGAATTGTACTTCTTTGTTTGTTGTGTCAACTGGATTAAATGTCCATTCTAATTGATATTTTTCATATCTTAATAATTCTGAAATTTGATTTAAGATTACTTCTTCTGCGATGATTTCTTCTTCCCATTTTGCGTAGAATACTTTATCTCCTTTATCTGTTGGAAGAATTGCTGTAATAGGTTCTCCTGTGAATTCTGGATTATCATACCATCCTAAGAAATCTAAGTCTAAATCATGTACTCTTGGTACAAGTTCATATGTATCTCCAA
>JAZKYN010000123.1:0-5809 GCA_045612145.1 Bacilli bacterium | reverse complement strand
TTTTAGATTTTTTATAAATATTTGTATAATCATCCAAAAGTTCACCATGAGCATCAGTATAAATAAGTAATCCTCCTGATTCTCCTTTTAAATATTCATCATAAACATATTCAAGACCAGTAATACCTTGATTATCAATTCCAACAATTCCAATAACTTGTGATAATACTTCTGGATATGGATAATATCTAGATGTATCACTAACTATATAAATTCCTTCTAAATTTAATTTAGCAATTTCAAGTGCTTGTTCTAAAGTAATTTTTTGAGCCTCAGGTTTTAATATTTCAACTGAAACTGACTTAATTAAATGCTTATATATTTTCTCTGTTTCAACATTTAATATATTTGATATTAACCTACTTGTTTTGTCTTTATCTTTTACTTGTTTAGGTATGGCAACAAGTGTAGGAGTTAAACTTGAACCTACTATTAGTTCTCCATTTCTATCATAAATATTACCTCTAACACCTGTTATCGGAGCAGTTCTTGTCCATAAATCTAATGCTTTTTCATAATATTCATTAGCTTTAATAATTTTTACAAAAGAAAGTCTAAAAGCAATTAAAAAAAACATAACAGAAATTATAGAAATTAATAACACTGATCTTTTCTTTATTGTCATAAATTCACCAGTATATTTTATGAATAAACTATATTTAAAATAACAAAAAAAAGAACATTTAAAAATGTTCTTTTACAGTGCATAATCTTCTAAATTAATTACTCTTGTTGCGACACTTTGATAAAAATCTGCCTCGTGACATACAAGAAGAATTGTACCTTTATATTCATTAATTGCTTCTTGTAATGCTTCTTTAGCAAGTACATCAATGTGGTTTGTAGGTTCATCGAGTACTAGGCAATTATATTCACCGATTGTAAGCTTACAAAGTCTAACTTTTGCGGCTTCACCGCCAGATAAAGTAATAATTTGTGATTCAATATGTTCACTATTTAAACCGCATGCGGCAAGTGCAGCATGAACTTCACCTTGATTAAGTGTTGGGAAGGCATCCCAAATTTCATCACGTGGTGTATTTCTGTTTCCTGGTACCTCTTGCTCAAAATATCCAAGAGTTATTGTTGGACTTTTTTCAACAATTCCACTAAATGGTTTAATTATACCGAGTAATGTTTTTATTAATGTTGATTTACCAACACCATTAATTCCTTTTATAACTAAATGTTCACCTTTAACAATTTCAATATCAAAAGGTTTTGTTAACGCTCTATCATATCCTAAAACAAGATTTTCGCCTCTAAATAAAACTTTACCAGAAGGTTTTCCTTCTTTGAAAACAAAATTAGGTTTGATTTGAACACGTCCTTTTTCTAAGCGTTCCATTTTATCAAGTTTCTTTTGTCTACTGTTAGCAACACCTCTAGTTCCAACACGAGCTTTATTTCTTGCAATAAAGTCTTCCATTTGTTTAATTTCTCTTTGTTGGGCTTCGTATGCTGCATCACTTTGACGCTTTTTCATTTCAAAAGCTGTAACAAATTGATCATAGTTACCACTATATCTAGTTAGTACACCATTATCAATATGATAAACAACATTTATTACAGAATTCAAGAAATTAATATCATGTGAAACTAAGATAAATGCATTTTCAAATTCATTTAAATAATTTTTTAACCAGTTAATATGATTTTCATCAAGATAGTTAGTAGGTTCATCTAAAATTAAGATACCAGGATTTTGTAATAAAACTTTAGTTAATAAAACTTTAGCACGTTCACCACCAGAAAGTTCTGATACATCTTTATCAAGTCCAATAGAACTTAAACCTAATCCATTTGAAATTTCTTCAATTTTAGCATCTATCATATAAAAACCACTTTGTTCTAACATTGATTGCATTTCTCCGATATCATCAAGTAATTCTTGCATTTTATCTTCATCACAATCTGCCATTAAATCATAATTTTTATAGATTTGTTCTTCTAATGTAAACATATAACTAAACGCTTCTTTTAAGAACTCTCTAATTGTTTTTCCTTTAGTTAATGTTGAAAATTGGTCTAAATATCCAATATCAAGATGTTTTGCCCATTCAATTTTACCTTCACTTGGAAGTTCTTTGCCTAAAATGATGTTAATAAATGTTGATTTCCCTTCACCATTTGCACCAACTATACCAACATGTTCACCTTTTAATAATCTAAAATTTGCATTTTTTAATATTTGTCTACCTCCAAAATTATGAGAGACATTTACTACATTTAATAAACTCATATAATCCACCTATATAAATAATTCTATTTATTATAACATATTATCTTTATTTTATCGTTTAAAATGAACTTTTATATAAAAAAGAAGACTTAAAAGTCTTCTTTTTTTATATTTTATTTCTTTTCTTTTAATAAATCACGAATTTCTTCTAATAATTTAATATCAGCTGGTGTTTCAGGAACAACTGGAGCAGGAGCTTCTTCAACAACAACTTCTTCTTCCTTTTTAACAAGAGCTTCATGAGCTTCTTTTGCTTTTTCAACTACATGCGTTACAACTTTAATAATTATAAATAAAATAATAGCAATCATTAAGAAATCAATTACCGCTTGAATTAATGAACCCCAAGAAATAACAATATCTGGAATTTGTTCACCAACTGTTGCAGCAAGTCCAGCTTCTACATCAGCTTCTGCAGCAGATTTATATTTTAAAACAGTTATAACAGATTCGCTTAAATTAGTATCGCCAATAGCCCAAGCAATAAGTGGTGAAATAATATTTTTATTAATTGCTGTTACAATTGCAGTGAATGCACTACCTAAAATAACCCCAACAGCCATAGAAAGTGCATTACCTTTGTTAATAAATGCCATAAATTCTTTGAATAATCCTTTTGATTTTGGATCTTTTTTACTCATAATAACATCTCCTTTATTTTTTATACACCATATTATACCATATATTTGATTAATTTATCAAATTATGTTATAATTTTAATGAGGTGATTAATATGAATTATACAATTTCAAATCAAAATTTAGTAATCGAAATTTCTGATCATGGTGCTGAATTAAAAAGTGTAAAATATAATAATGTAGATTATTTACACAATTCAAATCCAGAATTTTGGTCAAGATCTGCTCCTCTTTTATTTCCAAATATTGGAACAATTAAAGATGGAGAAACTTTAATAAACGGAAAACAATATAAAATGGTTAAGCATGGATTCTTAAGAGATAGAGATATGGTTGTAACAAATCATGAAACTTCATCTATTACTTTTGAATATAGCGCAACCGAAAAAGATTTAGAAATTTATCCATTTAACTTTAATATTGCTGTAACATATCAAATTCATGGTAATATTTTAAAAAGTTACATTGTTGTAACAAACTTATCAAGTGATGAAATGTTATTCAATTTAGGTTTACATCCTGCATTTAAAGTTCCTCTATTCGAAAATGAAAAATTTGAAGACTATAAATTCATTTTTAAAGAAGCAGGATCATATGAATGTCCAGCTGTTGAATTATCAAATGGAACAATTAATTTCAATAAAATTGCAAAAAAATTCGATAATTTAAAAGTATTACCATTAAATTACGAAGACTATAAAGAGGATGCATTAGTATTTACTAATCTTGCAACAAATCAAGTAACATTAACTAACAAAGATGAATCACATGGTGTTTCATTTGAATATCATGATTTTCCATTACTTGGAATTTGGACTCCAAATCATGTAAAAGCAAATTTCATTTGTATTGAACCTTGGATTGGTTGTGCTGATCCAACTGATCATGATGGAGATTTCTCAAAAAAATGCGAATTAATTAAATTAAAAGAAAACGAAAATACACTTATAACTTATCAAATTAAATTCTTCTAAAGAAAAATAGCGTCACTAAATTTGTGACGCTATATTTTTTTTATTATTCTCATTTTTGCACTATGAGATCTATTATTTTCACTAAGTTCTTCTTCACTAGGTAAAATAATCTTAGAATTTATAAGTTCGTATTCTATTTCATATCCTTCTGGTACAAACGGTAACCCTTTAGGAAGATTTAATGAAGTTTTTTCTTTAAATAATTTCTTAACAATTTTATCTTCTAAAGAATGGAAAGTAATTACAACCATTCGTCCACCACTATTTAATAAGTCTAATCCATCTGATAAACTTTGTTTTAAAATGTCAAGTTCATGATTTACTTCAATTCTAATAGCTTGAAAAGTTTGCTTAGCAGGATGTCCTATTGATCTTAAAACTTTCGCAGGAAGTGCACTTTTAATAACCTCAACTAATTCAAATGTTGTTTCAATTGGTTTATTTTTTCTTGCATTTACAATTCTTCTTGCAATAAGTGGAGCAAATTTTTCTTCTCCAAATTCAAACAATATACGTTTTAATTCAGATTCTGAATATGAATTTACAACAGTATAGGCATCAAGTGTTGAATCTTGATTCATTCTCATATCAAGTGGTCCATCAAAACGATAACTAAATCCACGTTCTGGAATATCAAGTTGAAAACTAGAAACACCTAAATCATATAGAATACCATCAACTTTTTCAACATTATGATCTTTTAGAGCTGTTTTAATATTACAAAAATTGTCTTTGACAATTGTATAGTTATTTCCAATTTTAGATAATCTTTCATTTGCGACGGTAATTGCATAATCATCTTGGTCAAACGAAAATAGATGACCTTTTTCTAGTTTTGATAAAATTACACTTGAGTGTCCTCCACCGCCTAGTGTACAATCAACATAAATTCCATTTTTATCTATATTTAATCCATCGATTGATTCATTAAGTAGTACTGAATAATGTGAATAATTCTTTTCCATATCATACCTCTTGGATTTATTTTTTTAAAAGAAAAACGCATCCCGTGATGCGTCTTCAAGTTAATTAATCAATATCAACTATTAATTAATCGTTGTTTTCAGTCATTTCTTCTTTAACTTTGATTTCCTTAACTTGTTTACCATTATAGTAACCACATACTGGACAAACGCGGTGAGATAATTTTAATTCACCACAATTAGGACATACTACCATTCCAGGTACTTCTAGTTTATAATGAGTACGACGTTTAAGTTTACGAGTCTTAGAAACACGACGTTGTTGAGCTATAGCTCCCATGTTAATACCTCTTTCTACTTTTCTTCTTCCTCTTCTAGTCCATCAGAATAGAATAGGATTTCTTCGTCATTATCAAGTGTGATAGTATCATCAAGGACAATTCCACGTTCTTTTAAAATTTCATATGCATTTGGAAGAGTTACATTAATCGGCTTCTCGATTAGAATATTTGTCCAAACCATATCTGCTAAATCGATTGTGTTTTTTTCTATTAGAAAATATTCGTCATTTTCAACTTTACTATAAACTTCATCAAACGTCTTTTCATATTCATAAAGAACAGGATCTAACGTTAATGCGCATTGTAATGTTAAAACTGTTTTTACAGTATAAACAATACGGTAAGTTTCATCATCAATTTTATCGATTGTTCCACTTACTAATACTGGTTCTATACTAAAGATATCCTCTACAGTTTCAGCGTACTCAGAATAATCTATAGTATCACTAAAATGATAAGGAAATTTTTGAATTTTTCTAAGTTGTTGAATTGACCATTTCATAGTATCACCTAACTTGACCTATTTATTATACTATATTTTGATAAAATAGTCAACGCATATGGACTTTTTTATCACATAAAAACATATAATTCATATAATATATTAGGTGATCATTATAAAGAAATGGTTTAATAATTCATTAATTAAATTAAGAGCAAGATATACTAAACTAAGTTCTTATTTTAGGCT
>JAZKYN010000122.1:0-10606 GCA_045612145.1 Bacilli bacterium | reverse complement strand
AAATAACGAAGAATTTGAAAATGCTTTAATAGAAGTAAATAATTTAGTACCTAAATTTAAAGAATTTGAAGGTAAATTACATATAGAAGAAAATTTTGTAAATTATTTAAAACTTTCAAGAGAATTTGAAATCAAAGTATCTAAAGTATATCAATATGCATCACTAAAAAGTGATTTAAACAAAAAGAATGTTGAAAATGCTGCAAACCTAAATAGATGTATGATGGTTTTATATCAACTATCAGAAGTAATGGCTTATGCTGAACCAGAAATATTAGCTATTGGTCAAGAAAAAATAACATCTTTTATTGACAACAATAAAGAAGTAGAAGAATTTAGATTTAATATGGAAAAATTATTCCATACTAAAAATTATATATTAGACGCAAAAAGTGAAAAACTACTTTCACTCTTTGGTCCAGTTACATCTAGTGCAAGAGAACTTTATAGTGCACTTGCTGTAGGAGATGGAACAACTGAAAAAGTAAAACTTAAAAACAAAGAAGTAGTAAACGTTACACAAGGTAACTTTAGATCACTAATTGCAAATAGTGATAATGAACAAGACAGAAAAAAGATTTTTGAAGCAGTTTATAAAGGATATGAAAAAAATAAAAACACATATGCTACTATTTATAATAATACTCTTCAAAATAACAAAGCAGTTGCGAAAGCAAGAGGATATAATTCTGTTTTAGAAAGTTACTTATATCATAACAATATTCCAACAGAAGTATTTACAAATTTAATTGAAGTTGCTGGAACAAAAAACAAATCACTAAAAAAATATATTAAATTAAGAAAAAAAGCACTTGGTTTAAAACAATATCATACATATGATAGATTCTTAGAACTTGCTCATTCAAATAAAAAATATACATATGAAGAAGCAAAAGAATTATTCTTTAAATCAATTGAGAAATTCCCACAAGATTTTCAAGATAAAGCTCATGAAGTATTAAAAGATGGATTTGTTGATGTATTAGAAAAAGAAGGTAAAAGAACTGGTGCTTATTCTTCAAGTGTTGTAAATTTACATCCGTTTATTTTATTAAACTTTGATAATACTCTTGATAGCGTATTTACACTTGCACATGAAGCAGGTCACTCAATGCATTCAATGTATGCTGCTGAAAATCAACCAGTAATGACACAAGATTATACAATCTTTGTTGCAGAAATTGCTTCAACATTTAATGAACATATTTTACTTGATTACTTCTTAGAATCAAGTGATGCAACAAAAGATGAAAAAATTATGGTTATTCAAAAAGCAATTGATGAAATTATGTCTACATTCTATAGACAAACATTATTTGCAGAATATGAGTATTTAGCAAATGAACATGTTGCAAAAAATTTACCAGTAAATCATGAAGTATTATCAAATATCATGGTTGAATTATACAAAAAATACTATGGATTAGATATAACAAAAGAAGGATTAAAACAATATGTTTGGGCATATATTCCACACTTATTCTATACACCATTCTATGTATATCAATATGCAACAAGTTTTGCTGCAAGCTTCAAACTATATAAAGAAGTAAAAGAAAATACAGAAGGTGCATTTGAAAAATACATTGGACTTCTTTCATCAGGTGGATCAAAATATCCTGTAGATCAAGCAAAAGAAGCTGGAGTTGATTTTACTAAAAAAGATGCATATATGGCTGTTGTAGAAAGAATGGATTATTTAGTTGATTATTTAGAAAAACTATTAGAAGAATAAAAAATAAACCCCTGATAAAATCAGGGGTTTTGTTATTAACTTAAGTAATCACTTGGATATACTTTATTTGTTTTTAAAATTACTGGAAGTAATATACACATTACAATGCATGTTGCAATACTAGATATATATACATAACCTAAATTATATGCAAAAGCAGCACTAAATGTATATTCCCAAATAAGTACACTATCAATGCTTGCTGCAAAAAATCTAATAGTTGAAGCAAGCATAATACTTACAATTAATAATCCGTATGAAATACATATATTTAAAAAACTATTAAGTTTAATACTGTTTATATATTTACAAAATATTCCTAAAATACATATTGCACCATATGCAACAAAGTATTCAAGTGGATAACAAATTAATCCATATCCATCAAATAAACAAGTAATTAAACCATAAATAATAGATCCTGCAATAAAGCTTTTGAACCATCCATGTCTTAGCGCAATAACATAAAGTGGTACAAGTGATATGTTGACAGAACCACCTGTTGCGCCAAGTGGAATTCTAACAACTCTATCAAGTACGATTGCAAGAGCTGAAAATATTGCTATTTCTGCAATATCTTTAATTGAAAAACCAAAAGTCTTTTTCATCATACACCTCCTAAAAAACAAAAATTCTTTGGTTTTATCCAAAGAAACAAATGCCGAAAATAAAACAAAAAAGTTTTATTTTTATTTACCTACGCTAGCATTACCTAGATCAGGTTGTGGGTCGTTAACTTAATAACCTCTCAGCAAGTGCTCCCCATTAGGATTATAGTGTTTAAATTTAAACATAAGTATTATATATTAATTAAAAAATAAAAGCAAGAAAAAAAGTAGTTTTTTAAAAACTACTTTTTCTTTTTTTAGTCTACTTTTTGTTGAGCACTTACATTTGACCAAATATAAGTACCATCTGCTTGTTTTTCTCTAATCCAAGAAAAATCTTCAGGAGTACCATCATATGTTGGATATTTAGGATGTGCATAACCTGTAATTCTAGCATCAGTTAAAGTCCAACGTTTTACAGCAACCATATCAGATGTATTACCTTCGATTGTATATAGATAAGTTTCATCTGAGTAAATAACAATACCAGTATGTCCCATACCAGCACTTAAGAAGAATACAATATCACCAGACGCAGGTTGATAATCTTCAACAATAACTTTATCATTTAAATGAGCATTGTTACCAAGCCATTCAAAATCTTGAACATAATGCATAATATCTTGTTCTGTACACCATTGCATACCTGCTGTACATCCTTGGTATTTTACAAGTAAACTTGTAGGAAGACCACATCTATTCCAACACCATGAAACGAATGTTGCGCACCAAGGCTCACCGTTATTACCATACCATTCACCATATTTTTGCCAGTTAGAACCAGTTTCTCTTGTTCCATTTTCTTCTAATGCTGTATATATAATTCTTGCTACATAGTCAACATTCATAACACCTTCAATATAGAATGCATATCTTGCTTTTCTATTATTGTCTTTAGGGAAATTAGGATCATATACATTAATTACAACATAACCTTCCTTAACAATTGAAACAAGACCATCAGCACTAACAACCGCAACACTTGGATCAGATGACATCCATTCTAAATCTTCATTATCATAACCCATTGATGCACTCATCATAAATTGGTCACCAGCTTCATATGTATTAACTGATTCTCTACCATAAACAATTAAAATAGAATTTTCATCAACAACATTAACTTCAACAGTACAATATACTCTTTCATCAAGTTTTGAAATAATATTTACATATTCTTTTCCAAGAGCGATTGCTTTAATATACCCGTCTTCTGTTAATTCTAAGATACCACCATTTTTAAATGTAATATTAAAATCATCTAAAGATGTTTCTTCAAGTTCTTCTAAATTTCTAAAGAATATAGTAGTAATTTCACCAACAGCCATTCTATCATATGTAACAAATGCATTTGGCATTTTGCTGATAACTTCAAATGTATAACTAATTACATTAGATTCTTTATCTTTAAGTGAAAAACTTATTTCAGTAACTCCTTTATTTAAAGCAGTAATTTTACCAAATTCATCAATAGAAACAATAGATTCATCAGCTATTTCAACATTGAATTTTTCTAAATCATCGAAACCTTCGAAATAGATTGTTGTTGATTCACCAACGCTTAAGTATTCTTTATATAATGTTGGTTCAAGTTCAATTAAATTACATACAGAACAATGTTTTGGTGCACTCCATGTAGCGTTAACCCATTTGTGCCCTGTAGCAGGTGTAATTTTTTCTTTTTTATAATCACAATGTTCACAACTTTCAACTGTAACAATATCTGAAGTACAAGTTAAACTATTGTTATTTGTATCATATATTAAAGAATGACCTGTACTTGAAATTGTTTCTTTTTCAGTATAGTCACATCTTGTACATTTATATAAATCATATCCATCAGTTAAACAAGTAGGATTTACTGTTTCATTTTTCTTTAGATCATGACCTAAACTAGATCCATTTACTTCTCCACATTCTTTACATTTAGAAGCTTCAAAGCATGTAGCATCAGAAAAATCATGTCCATTTTTTTCACATACTGTTTTTTTCTTACAGCCAGTAAATGATAAACAAAAAAATGTTATACCAAGAACTACTAATAATTTTCTTTTATTCATATATCCTCCATTTTTAAATCATAATTATTATAACATAACAATTAAAAACTTTCAATTAAAGGATTTTTTTAAAAATAAAAAAAGCAATGGTTTAAAAAAATTAGTGAAAATATGTTATAATTTTACAGAAGAGGTGCTATATGAAAAAGATATTAATAACAATATTATTAACACTTGTAATGTGTATAACAGGCTGTAAAAAAACACCTGTAGATGAAAATACAATTACACTTCCAAATTTAAATGGAAAATCACGATTTGAAATTGAATCAATAATGAAAGACTACGATGTTGAATATAAATTCAAATTTGCAAACACAATAATACAGCACGATGGAATGTTAGACAAATTTGTATCATTTAATGATGGAGCATATAAAATAGGAGATCCATTTAATAAAAATGAAACTTTATTAATATATACAACAGTATTACCACTTAATCCAACACTTTGTAAAAAATTAGAAATGCCATTTGATTATGAAGGGAAAAGTTTTATAAATGATGGTATAGGAGAAGTTGAATTTATGTACACATCAGATGGTGATACAGCATGGTTTAGAGATCCAATTACAAAAGAAGAATTTAAAGTTAGATTCTTAGGTGTAGACACACCTGAAACACATGCAGGAGAAGACCCTTGGGGACTTGCTGCATCACGTTATACAGAAAATAAACTTAAAAATGCAAAAACAGTTGTTTTAGAATCTGAACTTGATATTAGTGGAAAATACTCAAAACCAACAACAGAAACATATGGAAGATATTTAGGATTTGTATGGGTAGATGGTGTTTTATTAAACTTAGAACTTGTTGAACTTGCTTATACAAACTCAACACTAGCATCAACAAGATGTCCAGAAATCTACAAAGAATATTTCTTACAAGCATCATTTAACTCAATGGCAACAGGAAGAAGATTCTTTGGTGAAACAGATCCAGAATATGATTATGTAAATAGGAAGTTTAAATAATGAAATACGATACACTTATATTCGATTTAGATGGAACATTACTTAATACAATTGATGATTTAACAGATAGCCTAAACTATGCACTTGAAAAAAATAACTTAAATACATATACAACAGATGATGTAAAATACTTTGTTGGTAGTGGTATTAAAGTAATGGTTGAAAGAGCATTAAAGAACAATATGGATTCATTTGATAAAGTATTTGAAGATTTCAAAGCACACTATAGTACTAATAATGCAAATAAAACTGGATTATATAGTGGTGTATACGAAACAATAAAAAAACTTCATGCAATGAATATCAAAATGGCAATTGTATCAAATAAATATCATCAAGGAGTACTTGACATATGTAAACCACTTCTTGGAGAATTCATCGAAGTAATGGTTGGAGAACAAGATGGTCTTGATAAAAAACCAAGTCCTGATATGGTTCTTTTTGCAATGAAACAACTAAATGCAGAAGCAAAAACAACTGCATATGTTGGTGATAGTGATATAGATTATCTTACAGCAAAAAATTCAAACCTAGATTTAATTGGCTGTGCATATGGCTTTAGAGGAAGAAAATTTTTAGAAGATTTAAACTCTACATATGTAATAGATAATTTTAATGAAATACTTGATATTATAAAATGATTTAGTTTTTACTAAATCATTTTTTGTTTTTGGCAAAAGAAGGAAATGGTATAAAATTGAAATTGGGCAGTCAATGACTGACCAATTTTTAATGATGCAATCTGTATTCATTTGGATGGATGCTGTCTGGTCAATTTTTTATAGATACATTTGTTTTATAAAAAACAATATGATATAATATTCAAGTAAAAGGTGGGATTAATATGAATAACAATTTAAAAGAAAAATTAGATAATATAGCAAAAGAAGCAAATGCAGTTGGAGTAAGTGCTCTAATTTGCAATAAAGATGAAATTATATATGAATATTTTTATGGAAAAAGAGATCTAGAAAATAACTTAGATACAATTGATGGAACAATTTATAGAATTGCATCAATATCAAAAGTAATTGTTGGTATGGGTATTATGATGTTACATGATGAAGGTAAACTTAATATATATGAAGATATTAGTAAATACTTAGGATATCCTGTTAGAAACCCAAATCACCCTGATATCCCAATAACAATTGAAATGGTGATGACACAAACTTCATCTTTATGTGATGGAGAAGATGAAAAACTAGGCTATGATGGTGTTAATGGTCCAAGATTCTATGTTAGTTTAGAAAGACTTTTAACAGATCCTACATATGAATACTATACTGATAAAACTTTCTTAAAAACAAAACCAGGTGAAAAATTCTGTTATTCAAATTTTGGATGTGGAATACTTGCTTGTATAATCGAAAAAGTAACTAATATGTATTTTACTGATTTCATTATTGAAAGACTTTTAAAACCACTTGATATTGATGGATCATTTAGAATTGAAGATATTAAAAATACAAAAATGGTAGCTTCTTTATATACTGAAAAACATGTATTAAATAGAAGTTATGAAAGATTTATGAAATATCAATTTGATAGATATCCACTTGGAGATAATTTTAGAGGTCCTGCTGGAGGATTATTTATTAGTCCAAAAGATTTAAGCAAAATAATGAGACTTCTTATGAATAAAGGTGTATTTGAGAAAAAGAGATATTTATCAGAAAGTATTATGGAAGACGCAAGACAAGTACACTGGCAAAGTGATATTCCTGATGGATATTATCGTAAAAAAGGTTTACAAATGGCTATCATGGATAACTATGGTGATAGACTATACGGGCATACTGGTGATGCATATGGATTAAAAAGCTTTATGTTATTTAATGATGACTATGGATATATATTCTTTGTTAATGGAGCACACTTTGAATTAATACCAGAAAATATGTGTGTAATACAACATGATTATTTAGAGGCAATGGTTAATGAAACAAGAAACAATAAATAGAATAAGAAAATTCACAGAAGATAGAAATTGGGATCAATTTCATACAGGTGCAAATCTTGCAAAAGGTTTATCAATTGAAGCATCAGAAGTACTAGAGTTATTTTTATGGCAAGAAGAACCTACTAGTATGGAAGATTTAGCAGATGAACTTGGAGATGTACTTGTGTATGTAACATATCTATGCGACAAATATAACTTAGATATGGATACAATAGTAAACAATAAAATGGATAAGAACGAAAAAAAATATCCTGTAGAAAAAGCATACGGAAAAAGTACTAAATACGATAAACTATAGGTGATAATATGAAATGTAGAAAAATACAAAAAGGATCTTGTTTTGGAATAATGTGTCCATCATCAAGATGTACTAGTCCTAAAACAGTAGAAAGATTTTTAAATTATTTAAATAGCCTTGGCTTCAAATATAAAGTTGGTAAAACTGTAACTGCATCTTTTGGTTACTTAGCAGGAACTGATGAATTAAAAGCAGAAGACTTCAATAACTTTATGAAAGATGATGAAGTTGATGCAATTTTATGTTTTAAAGGCGGATATGGTTCTATTAGATTTTTAGATTTAATTGACTATGAACAAATAAAGAAAACTCCAAAACTTGTTGTTGGATTTAGTGATGTAACTGCACTAATAAACGTTATATATCAAAAAACAAATGTTCCAATGTTACATGGAGAAATGGGAATAAGATTCAAAGAAGCATTTGTAGAAGAACAAGATTTTTCATTTAAAAATCTTATAGCAACACTTCTTGGGACAGCACCAAAAAACTTATTAGAAGAAGTTAATAATTTAAACTTAGAGAAAAAACTAGAATTTAAAGCTGGTTTAAATAATCCTGTTGAAGGAATTATTGTTGGTGGAAACTTATCACTTGTTGCAAGTATGATGGGAACTCCATATGAAATTGATACAAAGGATAAAATCTTGCTTTTAGAAGATGTTTCAGAAGAACCATATTCAATAGATAGATATCTTGCGACACTAAAGATTTCAGGAAAACTAAATGATGCAAAAGCAATAATATTAGGATACTTTACAAACTGTAATAAAGCAGATCCAAATGATGATACACAAACTTATATGGATGTTCTTTATGAATATACAAAAGATTTAACATGCCCTGTTATATATAATTTTCCAACAGGACATGATAGACCATTTGTAAATGTACCAATAGGACTAAAAGCAAAAGTTGATATTAAGGAAGAAAGTGTAATCGTTTTAGAAGATTTGTTTTTTGACAAATAAAATAGATTGTAGTAAAATTCTTTTCGGAAATAAAGAAGGTATATATATGAAAATAAAAAACATTGCAATTATAGCTCATGTTGACCATGGAAAAACATCACTTGTAGACCAACTATTACAATCTACATCAACATTTAGAGAAAATGAAAATGTCCAAATAAGAGTAATGGATTCAAATGATATTGAAAAAGAAAGAGGAATAACAATCCTTGCAAAACCAACAGCTGTATATTATAAAGATTATAAAATAAATATATTAGATACACCAGGACATGCTGACTTCTCAGGTGAAGTAGAACGTATCATGGGAATGGTAGATGGTGTACTTTTAGTTGTTGATGCATATGAAGGAACAATGCCACAAACAAGATTTGTTCTTCAAAAAGCTCTTGAATATAACCATCAAGCAATTGTTGTAATAAACAAAATTGATAAACCATCTGCACGTCCAGCAGTAGTAATTGATCAAGTACTTGATTTATTTATTGATCTTGGCGCAAACGATGATCAACTTGAATTCCCTGTTGTATATACTTCAGCAGTAAATGGAACATCAAGCTTAAATGATGATCCAACTACACAAGAAGAAGGAATGAATCCACTTCTTGATATGATTATTGATAAAATTCCAGATCCAAGTTATGATGATGAAGCACCACTTCAATTTCAACCTGCACTACTTGACTATAACGATTATGTAGGTAGAATTGGTATTGGAAGAATTAGACGTGGTAAAATCAAACTTAATGAAATGGTATCATGTGTAAGAGTTGATGGGACTATAAAAAAATTTAGAATCCAAAAACTATATGGTTTCTTAGGAATAAGAAAAATTGAAATTGAAGAAGCAGTTGCAGGTGATATTGTCGCAATAGCAGGTCTTGAAGATATATATGTTGGTGAAACAATTTGTGCTGAAAATAATCCTGAAGCACTTCCTTTAATAAAAGTATCAGAACCAACAGTTCAAATGAACTTTGGAACAAATACATCACCTTTTTCTGGTAAAGAAGGAACACATGTAACAGGAAGAAAAATAGAAGAAAGACTATTTAGAGAAACACAAAGAGATGTTAGTTTAAAAATAGAACGTGTTGATAATAAAGAAGAATGGATTGTATCAGGACGTGGAGAACTTCATCTATCAATTCTAATTGAAAACTTAAGAAGAGAAGGATATGAATTCCAAGTATCAAGACCAAGAGTAATCTTAAAAGAAATTGATGGAGAAATCTGTGAACCATATGAATTTGTTCAAGTAGACTTACCTGATGAATATATCGGTTCAGCAATTGAACTACTTGGAAACAGACGTGGAATCCTTGAAACAATGGATTCAAAAGACGGACAAACAAGATTAATATATACAATTCCATCAAAAGGATTAATTGGTTTTATGACTGATTTCTTAACAGCAACTCATGGATATGGTATCTTAAATCATACATTTTTAGACTATAGACCTATTCAACCAGATGTCTTTACTGGAAGAAAACTTGGTGTACTTGTATCAATGAATAGTGGTATGGCAACAGCATATGCATGTGGAGGACTTGAAGATAGAGGAGAACTTCTAATTGAACCTGGTATAAATGTATATGAAGGAATGATTGTTGGTATTTGTAATAGAGAAGAAGACTTAGCTGTAAATATTACAAGAGAAAAACAAATGACAAATCAACGTTCAGCAACTAAAGACTCAACAGTTGTATTAAAGAAACCAAGAGTATTTAATATTGAAAACTACTTATCATTTATTGATGATGATGAACTAGTTGAAATAACACCAAAATCAATAAGACTAAGAAAAGCAATCTTAGATACTGTTGAACGTAAAAAATTTGATAGTACAAAAATTAAAAAACACTAGAATATTTTGGTAATTACTAATTACCCCTTTACTTAAAATATGAAAAATGATATAATTTAGATGTCAAAAAAAGTCGAAATATATCAAAATATAAAACAATAAAAAAACAAAAACATGGATTAATATA
>JAZKYN010000121.1:0-8570 GCA_045612145.1 Bacilli bacterium | reverse complement strand
TTATGAAATATATTATTTTAGTATTTGTTTTATAACAAAACATTGAATACGTTTAGGTAAAATGCCTAATAACGATAACAGAAAATTTCTATTAATTTTATAAATCAACTTAACTCTTTTCTTTTCAACAGTTTTAACAATTAATTTAGCAACTTTAAATGGTTCAATAGTTTTCCCCATAAATTTTTTTGTTAATTTTAAAAATTTACTAGCTTGTTTTTTATATAAAGTAGTATTATTTGCTAAACTTTCAGTGTCAATTAACGAACCATCGCTAAGTGGTGTTTTAATTGATCCTGGTCTAATTGTGATCACCTTTTGATTTAATAAATTTAATTCCTGTCTTAATGCTTGAGCATATGAATCAAGTGCAGTTTTTGATATATTATATAAACCATTAAATGGTAGAGGGTCGAAAGATGCAACCTCACTTGTTACAATTACAATACGTCCTTCTTTTTTTATAAATTGATGAAATTTATTATTTACATTCATTGTACCTAATAAATTTATATTGATTAATTTCTTTAAATCAGTATATTTATTTTCTACTAATGATGCCATTTTATGAATTCCAGCAACATTAATGATAGCATCTAAAACTATATTTTCACTTTTAAAGTATTCAGATACATTATTTAATTGAATTTCATCTGTTATATCACAAATAAATGATTTAAGATTATTTGAATCGTCCATTTTTATAATATCAATTCCAAAAACATAATATCCTTTATTTAACAAAATTTCCACAGTAGCTTTTCCAATACCTGATGCAGAACCTGTAACTAAAATATTTTTCATAATATAATACCCATTTTTTTCCAATAAAATAAAAAAAGGCTTGCGCCCATCAATTAAATATTAAAAATGGTACACCCTTAGGGACTCGAACCCTAGACCCACTGATTAAGAGTCAGTTGCTCTACCAACTGAGCTAAGGGTGCATCGAATTTTTACCTATAAATTATACTATATTTATGCGTTTTTTGCAAATGAAGTGCTAAAAGAAAAGTAGTCATATGACTACTTTTCTATAACATATGCAACATATCTCCATGTCTTTCTAATAACTTCTTCTGTATATTCACATGCTACTTCAGGAACGTTTGGATCATTTGATAAAATAATTAATTTGCCATCAACATATTTATATCCTGTTACTACAATTAAATGTCCAGCAGTATAATAATCTTTTAAATTAGATGTCATTTGTCCTTTCATACTTAATGATACAGGACCAATGTATGCTAAATGATAAAGCAATTCTTCAATTGAATACATTCTTGAAACATATGCGTTTAATCCAAATGCACCCATTGTTACAGTATTGTATACCCAATTACCATAAATATTATTTCCATAATCTTTAACAAGACTTGCAACATAACGATGTTCAAATTCAGAATCTTTATCAGAGAAATCAAATCCATAATATTTCAATAACATGGTTGTTGAAGTTGCGCTACAAATTATATTTCCGATTCCAGGAACAGCATTTTGATATAATTTTGGTACATCATGATTTACACTTTCAGGTAATGAATTAACATCAATAAAATGTGTATGATTTGGAATTTCTAAAGCAAAACTTACAAATGCAAGTTTTGGACTTTCGAATGTAGCATCTGTTCTACTTAAAGTAACAGTATATTTAAATGCAGTTGCTTTTTTGTTATTTAAAATTAAAATTTCGTCTTCAACAGATTTTGTTAAATTATTTGATTGATCGTAACATGCATTTTGTAAACCAAGACCCCATTTATAGTATGTAATATAATCACTCCATACATTATTTACAAGACAACTTACTTTTACTTCACAAGTTGCATTTTCAGACGAAATAGCAGCCCAAGAAGCGACTAATGATACATAACCTAATGTTTCAACAGGCTCTGATGTGTATGTAGCTTCAGTAATTCCTGCAGCAAGTTCTAATTTACCATCTTTAATTATAAAATCATTATAATTTGATAAATCATACTCTTTTGCATATTCAAAAATTTGATGTAATTTATTTAAAGGTTCATATTTTTTTACTAAAGCGTCAAAACTTTTTTCCATAGTTATATCTCCTAATGTAAATAAAATAGTTATTGTAATAGTGACATCCTCATCTTGTGGAATAAGTTGTCCATCATTTGTTAAAATATCTGTATTACTAGAAATATATGTTGCTTTTACACCATATGGTAATGATGTATCAAATTCAATATGACCAGATATAACTTCTGGTATTACAACATCTTCCATTGCAAAATCAATTTTCTCTTGATTTGTATAACCTAAAATTGTTATATCATATCGTTTTTCAACAGAAACACCAAAATATTTAAATGTAGCAATTAAATATACTTTTTTATTTGAAAGCCCACGAGATAAAACTTCACCACTACTTGATAAAACGTAATCATTTGAAGTTGCCCACTTAATTGATACATTATCATAAGTTTTTGGTAAATCAATATTTGTTATAGTTTCAGTTGGAACATAAATTTCAGCAATACATTTATTAATATGTTCTTCTACTTCCGAATATGTAATTTCAGCCTTTACTTCAACTGAACAGATTGTACATGTTTTAATCTTAGTTCCTATAGTTGTCTCAGTTGGAGCAACTAATAATTTCCAGTTACTAAAACTATGATCAGCTAGTTCTTTTTCCTCTTGTTTATTGATAATTGTATTACAAACTGAACAATGACTTCCACTTGTTAATCCAGCTTTATTACAAGTTGAATTAGTTTCTTCATCATAAACCTCAGTATGTCCTTTTGCATAAATAATTTGTTGTTCTTCAATTACTTCTTCACAAATTGAACATTTTTTTCCTTCTGTTAACCCATTATTAGTACATGTAGCTTCAACTTTTTCAAGTGTTACAATTGTATGTTCATGTCTTTTATTCTTTTTACAACCAACAAGTGAAAATAATATTACAAATACTATTAAAATGTATAAAACTTTTCTACTCATTATATTACTCCTTAATTTTTTATATACTTAATTATATCATTTTTTAAATAAAATTGCATAAAATAAATATATAAAATTTTAATAGGTTAATTATTTGACTTTATATTAAAAATTTGATATAATTACTATGCTTGATTATGGCTCTGTAGCCAAGCGGTAAGGCGTGGGTCTGCAACACCCTGATCGCCGGTTCAAATCCGGCCGGAGCCTCCATTTATTTGATTCTTAAAAAGAATCTTTTTTTTTGCAAAAATATAATATAACCAACAAAAAAGGTGTTCTGTTTGAACACCTTTTTATAATTTTATAGCTTTTTTGGGACATTCTTCAATGCATTTTAGACATAAAATACATTCAGTACCATTAATTCTATTTCGACTATTATTTGTTATTTCAACATTCATTGGACAATTTATTTCACATTTTTTGCAAGATGTACATATTTTGTCATCTTTTTTTATTCTTAATAACGAAAAATATGATGCAGGTTTTAAAAATACAGCAACAGGACAAATATATTTACAAAATGCTCTATTATCTTTAAAAACAAAAGCTAAAATTATTCCAACAATATAATACAATATATTTGTTACAATAAAACTAATAAAGATTATTTTATTTATATTTTTAGCACTTAATAAAAATAACAAACTTACAAAAATTAAAGATATTGTAAAAACAATATATTTGATGAACCCAAGTTTTTTCCTTTTATCCTTAGGATTTTTAAAAGGTAATAAATCAAGAATCATTGCAGTCCAACATGCATATCCACACCAACCACGTCCAAATAGCAAAGGCCCTATTATTTTTGCGACAAGATAATGGATTACAGCAGCTTCAAATACACCAGAAAATAAATAATACCAAAAACCTTCAATTTGCATATTTTCATGTTCAATGAAACCAAGATAAACTAACATGTAAAGTCCTATGGCGAATTGAACTATATTTCTAGCGCATTTCATTTTCTTTATATAAAAGAAAATACCCAATACTAGGCTTGTGCCAATATACACAAAATTAATTAAATAAATAATATTATCTAATACAAGCCATAAAGTAATTGCTATTATTATAAAGAACAGCCAAATAACTATTAGGCCAAAATATTTTTTCATTCTAACCCCAAATTAATTCAGCAAATTCTGGATAATCAATAAATGGATTTCTATTACCTTGATATCCATATGCTCTTTCATTTCTTACGCGTTCTAAATCATCAACTGGGTCTAATAAATGCCATTCAAGTAGCATTTGTAAACTTTGAGCAGTTCTTGTTATTGGATAACTAGAATCAGTTTGAGAATATCTAACCATCATGTAGAAGAAAATTCTTGCAACATCACCTTTTGAACAATCATTTGGTTCAAAATAATCACCAGCACGATATCCAGCAATAACACCATTTGAGTATTTAGTAGGAGATCCTCCATTTACTTCACCCATTTTTAGGTTACCTCTTGATGAATTTACAGAATTACTTTCAGGTCTTATATGATGAATATCACCACCAGCACCTCTAGTGCTATTAGATGTATTATCAAACCATGATAAAGATTGAGGCCATACATGTTCTCTGTTCCATGTAGTTCCACCATCCCATTCTCCTTTAACAGAAACATGTCCATAGAATAATATGATATTATTTGAATTTTTCGGATCAATATCAGTTTGATGTAAGTACTGTCTTAACTCACCATAAGTAGTATCATCAGTTTTTTCATTAATAATTATACGTAACTTATCTTTTAAAGCAGAACCAGATAAACCTTCTGCTCTATCATAATAAGCACTTAAATCAGTTAAACCTGAATCAGGTAATGTGCCTCCAGCAACTTGCCAAATAGCCATTAATGTAATATTTGATGTGATAGGCGTTGTAAAATCAAATTTTTGTCCATTTAATTGCCATTCTACAAAAGTATGTCCAGTTTTAGATGGGTTAGTTGGTTTTGAAGCATAACTTCCTTTTGCTACTTGTTGTGAAGCTACACTAGAACCACCATTAGAATTAAATGTAACTGTATATTTTTCAGTAGGTGTAACAATTGGAGTATCACCTTGTTCTTTATTACCAATTACAATAGGCATTCCTTCAGATTCAATAGAATCTAAATCAGTAGTTGAAGGATTAGCTTTTGCGACAATTTTAACTGTGTAATCTCCTTGTTCAAATCCTTCTAAATAAATTCCTGCAAGTGCTTCAGCAAGAGTTGGATTAGGATTTAACCTTTTATAAAAAGTTCCATCTTTGAAAAAAGTTATTCTAAATTCAGAAGCATTAATGTCAAAATCGAAGAATAGAACATCTCCTTCTTCATATGCTACAATTCTTGCATTTGTAGGCGTAGTAAGTTGATAAATTGGATTTACTGTTCCATTTCCACTATCTGTACCAGTTGGTGGAACTTCTGTACATCCAACAAATAAACAACTTACAACTAATGCTATAAGTAATAATAAATATTTTATTTTTCTCATATAATTCTCCGTGTAGTATTATTTATTAATTTTAAGATTTTCTTCTTTTAATAATTTATTAAAATTATAAGATAGTGGTGCTTTTACAGAAATTTTTTTCCCTAAAATCGGATGGTTAAATTCTAATGTATAACAATGTAACATAATATCACTATCATTTATTGACCCATATAGTTTGTCACCATATATAGGATGTAATATAGAAGATAGATGAACTCTAATTTGGTGAGTTCTTCCAGTCTTAATATTAACTTTTAATAATGATGTTCTTTTATTTGAATCTAAAACTTCATAAAATGTTAATGCTGGTTGCCCATTATTATGGGTAACCATTTTTCCATTTGTATGACGGTCTCTTCCTATAGGTGTTGTAATTTTTCCTTTACCAAAAAACATTCCTTCAACAATTGTTAAATAATTTTTTTCAATAAGATGATTTTCAAATAATTTTTGCATTGCACTTTGAGTAATTAGATCTTTAGCATAAACTAAACATCCTGTTGTTTGAATATCAAGTCTATGACAATGTCTAATTGTAACATCAATATTGTTCTTTTGATAATAATTTGCAACAAAATTAGCAACGGTTGATGTTTTATTTTTATCATCTGGATAAATAATATAACCAGCAGGTTTATTAATAATCAATAAATATTCATCTTCATATAAAATATCTATTTTTTTATCTTCAGGTATATAATCCAATTGTTCAAAATTACTTATATCAACCATTAAATAATCATTTTGTTTAATGATTGTTTCAAGAGTTGCAATATCTCCATTTAAATAACAACAGTTATTTTGAATAAGATAACTAATTTTATTTTTTGCTAAATTAAATGATTTAAATAAATCATTTAAAGTTTTATAATGAAAATCTCCTCTGATTCTCATCATAAAATATTTTTCATTATTATAATTGTTCATTGTAAACCTCGCAAAAGATAAACCATAAATAGATACAGTTTATCTATTTACGATTTATGCTTGTTTTAACTCATCAGTTGTCATAAAATTTACAACAACATTATTAGTTTTGTCAAATGTTGAATTAATGATCTCAATTATTTCAAGAGCAGCTGTTGCACTTGACTCACTAGATACCACAATCACTTCAACACCAGTTGATGTACTATGAACAAAAGCATCTTTATAACCTAAATTAATAACTTTTGTTTCTAATAGTACTTCTTGTTCTGTAAGGGATGATAAAGCTTCTTTTGCTTCTTGAGCATCTGTTTTGCTAGCTAAAGTTGCATTTTCATCAGCAAGAACATCATTTAATGATTTTAAAGTTTCATTTCTTTCATTTCTAATTGCTTCTCTCATTGAAGCAAGTTTTTCATTTCTTGTATTTGTGTTTGTCACAATTATTGTAGGTACTTCATCTTTTGTTGAATTAGGGGATTTAAAATACCATACAGCTAACATTGTAATCAAAGTTAAAAATACTAATGCCAATTGATTTTTTTTCATAAATAGTCCTCCCTTAGTATTACACTATATGTAATAGGAGGTAAATTTATGATATTTTATTCTACATAAAAACTATCTTCTGCTTTAACTTTCTTGAAATCCATTTGCGGTTTAGAAGGTCTAAGTAGAGTAATTTTTGGTTTTGATGGAGTGTTGTCTTCATCTTTATCTTGATTTAATAATTCATCGTATGTGTTTATTCTAAATGTAACAAAAATGTAGAAAACAAGTTCTGCAACAAGCAAGAATAACATTAAAGTTTCAAATCTCACAAAGAATCCAAATATGCAAGCTACAACTGCAACAGGAACATAAGAAATTGCACAAATTGCATAATATTCTTTAAACTTATTCATAACAAATTTTCTAGAAAGAAGCCATGTAATAAATACCCAAGCAAATGAAATAACTACATTTATTACAATTGCAAAAATTGAATACATACTTTTTTGAATACTTGCGTCTGATGCAACCATTAAATCTACAAAAACATTAATTGCATAAATTAAATCTTTATTTTTATCAAAATTTGCACCATTGTCTTCTTTATTCATAACTTCAATATCGCAATTGTTATAAACATATTCACCATTATAAATAGCTTTTCTTAAACTTGAAGAAATTCTTTTTTCAGATTTATAGGTTACACCATCGATAACTGTAGAATTACCTTCAGTTGTTTCAACAGTCCATTTTGAAATGTCATAATTTCCATAAGAATCTAGTACTAATTCACTTGAATCTTTTGGTAAGAAATATTTGATTTCACCTACACTTGTTTTTTCATATGAACTATTTATTCTACTAGCAGAATCTTTCCAATCACCATATGCATCTTGTACTTGTCCTAGATTATATAGATAATAAAATGATTTATTTGTAAAAATAAATAATAAATATTCTTTATCAATATCGTTTCTTGATTCTCCACGATATTGTGTCATATAAGCGCCTAAATCAAATAAATTACTATCAATTGTTGTGTCTGGATTTTCTTGTTTAAATAAATCACAGTCTTCATCAAAAATAATAGTTAATTCCATTTCTTTTTTATCAGATTTTAAAGTGGTTGTGAATATATTTTGATATGTATCAGTATTTTGAGTTGCAACTAAAACATCTAAATAATATCCTCCACTATTAGATTGAACAATTTTATATTCAGGAATGTCAAGTTCTTCTACTAATTTATAATTATCTTTTTCAAAATTAGGGCTTTGCATTAATTGTCTTGTAAATTTTTCAGTAGACAAATTTACTGAAAATAAGATAATTAACGCAGTACCAATTAAAATTACAACTGAATATAAAATATTTAAGTTATGATATTTGTACATTTTACGCGGTAAAATTAACGATAAAATAACATCTTTAAATTTTTTCATTATATACTCCTCTACATTATGCTAATTATTATCAACTAACAAACAAGTTAGTTCGTTAATAATTTCCATATCCTCTTCTTTTGGTATTTTTTCAAAAATAACAACTTTTGAATTTTCATAAAAATATTCAAATATTTTTTTATTAATTAAATTATTACTAGTTAATGAAACATCAAGTTCATTATCTCTAATAATTACTGCATCACTTATTTTTAAACAAACATTATATTTAAAATTCATAAATATTGT
>JAZKYN010000120.1:0-21301 GCA_045612145.1 Bacilli bacterium | reverse complement strand
TTTTTATTTATTTGATAAGTATTTTATTATTTAATTATATAATTGACTAATATATTTATATTTAGTAAAATATTACTAATCATTTAAAGAAGGTGACTTGATGAAAGTAGACAAAAAGCCACAGATTTTATTAATTATCTCGATGTTTATTTTTGGTACAATTGGTTTATTTGTTAAATACGTTCCTTTATCAAGTGGAGAGATTGCACTATATAGAGCAATTCTAGCAATATTTGTTATTGGTATTTATTTAATTATTACTAAATCTAAACTTGATTTTAAAACTTTGAAAAAATATATTCCATTATTACTACTATCTGGTATTGCGATGGGAATAAATTGGATTTTATTATTTGAAGCATATAAATATACAAGTGTTTCTATTGCGACACTTAGTTATTATTTTGCACCAACAATCGTTATGATTGTTTCAACATTCTTATTTAAAGAAAAATTAACTAAAAAACAAATAGTTTGTTTTATTGGTTCTACGATTGGTCTTGTATTAATTACTGGTATTACTAATACTGATTCTAATAATCTTATTGGTATTATTTTAGGTCTTGGTGCTGCTGTTTTTTACGCGACAGTTATTTTGTTAAATAAGTTTATTAAAGGTGTTAGTGGTGTTAATAGAACATTTTTACAATTTATTTCGTCTTGTATTATTTTAATACCTTATGTTTTATTAACTAGTGGTATTAATGTGTTTAGTTTAGAAACTAAACCTTTAATCTATTTATTGATTATTGGTATTATTCATACTGGTATTACATATGTAATGTATTTTTCTAGTATTAAAGATTTACCAGGTGAACGTATTGCAATATATAGTTATATTGATCCTTTAGTTGCTATTTTAGTTTCTTATGTTTTCTTAAGTGAATTTATGAATTTTATTCAAATTATTGGTGGTATTTTAATTTTATTTTTCACTTTATTTAGTGAATTAAAAATAAAGAATAAGAAGTAAAAAAAGAACCTTTTCGTTAATAAAACGATTAGGTTCTTTTTTAGTTTGGTATATTTAGTTATATTTTGTATAAACTTTTAATTTTACCCCTTTTTTTAGGCTCAGAATTTATTTTAATATGAAGTCTATTATTACAGGGTTATGATCGCTATATAAAAACTCTAAATCAATGTTTTCAACATATGTTACTTCAACATTATCTGATACGATAAATCCATCAATAACAGCTGTATATGATACCCCTTTTTCATAAGGCATTGAAGCTGATCTACATGTTGGAGCATTTGTTGATGTTGCGAATTTAAAGTTTTCACTTAAATCACTATTTGATAACTGATAAACTGTTTCTGCAGTTTTAGTATTAGTTATAAATAAATCTTTACTATTTGCAATATCATGATTAAAATCTCCACCACATACAACATAATTTCCTCTATCATATTCATATTGCATGAATTCAGTTAATTGTTTCCATTGTTTTGCACGATATACTCCACCTTCATCATAAGCAGACATATGTACGTTTATTAAAACTAGATAGTTAAAGTTGTCTGTTGGAATATACGTTGCTGTAAAACATCTATCTAAATCAAAAAATTTTGAAATAAGATTTTTTGTTATTTCAAATTGTTTTCTTGTTACATCTTCAATGTTATATCTTGAATATGTTGCAAGTCCTGAAATACTTTTTCCATGGGGATCATTAAATGGATAAGCAATATATGCTGAATGGTAATTTGGTACGAATACACTTGCATGTTCTAATAATTGTTCTTTAATTAATTCGAATTGATTTACTTTATAACTTCTTGTAGATTTTACATCTATTTCTTGTAATAAGACAAAATCAGTATTAGCTGTTTTTAAAATATTTATAACACCATTTGTGTTTTTTAAAACATCTTCTTTTGAGAATGCTTTTGAATGTTTACCTACAATTTTTGTTCCATCTTTTAAAATGTCACTATCTAAGAAGAAACTATAATCTTGTGAATATGCACCAAAACCAATATTATATGAAAGAGCAGTATATTTGTTGTTTATTTTTAATACTTGTTCTTGATTATTTAATATATCTTGTTTGTAAGAAACATTGTCATCAATTCTATTATATTGACATACTAAATAAGTTAAGTATCCAATAACAATAGTTATTAATGCAACAAGTGTGATGCATAAAATTTTAATTATTTTCTTTACCATATTATCTAAACTCTATTTCGTTAAAGCCTTCTTCAGCAAGTTTTTCTTTTTGGAATTTAAAGTTTTTACTCTTATACACAACAAGAACAGTTTTATTTTCTTTTTCTCTTAATTCCTTTGCTTCTTTAAAAACTTGTTTTAATGCGCTTTCTTCAATGTTTTTATCAATAACAAATGCAATCTTTTCACTTGAATCAATATTTAATCCATGATTTTTTTCTTTTAAAATTGTAATGATTCTTTCAAAACCAATAGAGAAACCACATGCAGGAACACTAATGTTTGCATATTTTTCAACCATGTTGTCGTATCTTCCACCACCAGCAACACTACTTGAAAGTTCTACCATTTCGATTTCAAAAATAGGGCCTGTATAATAACCCATTCCTCTAACTAGTGTAGGGTCGAAACAAATGTCAAATTTTCCTTCTGCAAATGATGCTGTTGTATCAATGATTTGATCTAAGTTATTTAAGATTTCTTCATCAACACATGATGTGTTTTTTGAATTAAAGTATTCTTTTGCATTTCCAACAAATGGAGTTTCATCAAATAAATTCATATATTTCTCAACAGATTCAGGTGTATAACCTGCATTTAGCAATTCATTTGTTACACCATTTTTTCCTATTTTATCCATTTTATCAAGAATGATAAATATTCTATCTGTGTCATTTTCAGGGAATCCACAGTATGATGCCATAGCTTTTAAAATTCTTCTATCATTGATTCTTACTTTGAAATTATCGAAGCCAATTTTTGTTAAAAGAGTAGTTGTTGCTTGAATTAATTCCATTTCAGCAAGGTTAGTTTTTTCACCTAAAATATCAATATCACATTGGATAAATTGTCTAAATCTTCCCTTTTGTGGGCGTTCTGCTCTCCATACATTTCCAATTTGTAATGACTTAAATGGAGATGGAAGCTTTGCCATATTGTTTGCATAGTATCTTGAAAGAGGTACTGTTAAATCATAACGCATCCCCATATCCACTAAATCATTTTCATTTTGAACATTAGTATAATCTAGTTTTTCACCACGTTTTAATACTTTAAAAATTAGTTTTTCGTTTTCTCCACCTTGTTTAGAACATAAGTTTTCGATGTGTTCCATGCATGGAGTTTCAATAATATTAAAACCAAATTTTTGATATGTATCTTTAATTTCTCTAATTATATATTCTCTTAATTTCATTTCATTTGGTAAAAAGTCATTCATTCCTTTTACCGGTATTTTAACAAATCCCATTATTTTCACCTCTATATTATTCTAATATATTTGTTGTGATATAATCTACACCACATTCTTTTAATCTTTCATATTCTTCTTTTGAATCTATAGTCCATGTATTTACTTCTAGATTCTTTTTATGAAATCTATCAACTAGTTCTTTTGTTACAAGATCACATCTTAAATCTAAATTGATATTTTCTTCTAAACATTTATTTATTAATTCTTCACTATATAAATATCCAAGTAAAAATTGTGTATGATATGTTGGATATTTTTCTTTTAAATAGAGAATTGTATTCATAGTATAACATATAATCATACTACTTTCAAATAAATCTTCTTCAATAATCAATTTCATTAACTCATCAACTGCATTGTTGTCAAATCCCCATTTAAGTTCTATTACAGGAATCTTTTTATAATGCTTACATATTCTTAAATATTCAACTAAATTACCTATATGATATTTGTATGTATGATATGTTCCTTTTTCATTTAGTTCAATATTTGATGCTTCATGATATGTTAAATCACGTATATTAATATTAAGGCCAGCTAGACGTTTTAAATCATCATCATGAAATAAAACCATTGATCTATCTTTTAATAAAACAACATCTGTTTCAATTCCAAAGTATGATCTGTTTGCTGCAGCAAGAAATGCTTCTTTAGTATTTTCTAGTTCATATTTTGAGTATCCTCTATGAGCTATCATTTTCATACTATCACGACCTTTCTTATCTATTATAACACATATTTTATTTTTTTGCACTAATATCAAATCATTTTTATTAAAAGGTAAACATTTTCATATACATTTATATTTATTTTTTTTTATAAAATGATATTATTATATATGAGGTAAATAGACATGAAGATTTTTAAACAGATAGCAATTATTGTAGGATTTTGCCTAATAGGTGAAATCATATCTTGGGCTATAACAAAAATCATTCCTGGGTTCTTTTTTCCAGGATCACTTATAGGAATGTTACTTTTGTTTTTAGCATTATATTTTAAATTATTTAAAATTGATAGAGTAGCATATGTTGGAACATTCTTTATCGAAAACATGGGTTTCTTCTTTGTTCCTGCGGCTGTATCTATAATGAGTTATTTTGATATTATTGCGCCAAATGTATGGAAAATGTTACTTCTTTGTATGATTAGTTTTTTCTTTACTTTTACGTCAATTGCATTATCAGTTAAATTAACTTTATTAATTCAATTAAAGTTTAATAAAGAGGGGGCTAAAAAACATGAGTAGTATTTTAACAAGCCCACTATTTAACATATTTTTAACTTTCGGAATTTATACTATATTTGCATTTCTAGCAACAAAAATTAAATTCCCATTATTTAATCCATTATTATTAACAAGTACTATTATTATTTTATATTTAGTACTAACTGCTAAAGCATTCAACTTAACACTAGATGCTCAATCGACTAATTATGCAAGTAGTATGTCAATGATAAATTCATTTTTATCACCACTTACAGTTTGTCTTGCAATACCAGTATTTAATAGAATTCAAATTGTTAAACAATACTTTATTCCTATTTTAGTTGGTACACTTGTTGGTTCTTTTGTTTCAATATTTAGTATTAAAATTTTTGGAAAGCTTTTAAATCTTGATGAAAGTATTATTGTCTCAATGATTCCAAAATCTGTTACTACACCAATTGCAATTGAAATTTCAAATAATCTTGGTGGTATAAAAGGTATTACTGTTTCATCTGTTGTTTTAACAGGTGTACTTGGTTCTTTATTTGGACCAATTATTCTAAAACTTTTAAAAATTAAAAGAAGCCCTGCAGTTGGTATGGCACTTGGTGGTACAAGCCATGCAGTAGGTACATCTAAAGCTGTTGAAATTAGCGCAAGAGCAGGAGCAATATCTTCTGTTGCTATTGTTACTAGTGGTATTGTAACAGTTATCATTTCATTATTCTTATAAGAAAAAAGTTCAGATAAAATCTGAACTTTTATTTTTTATAGCCCCATACAATTTCTTTAACTAAATTATCCCAGTAATATCCCCAAGTACTTGGTTTTTTATCAATTGCTAAATAAACAGTTAATTCAGTGGAACAATTAAAAGCATAAAACTCTATATTTTTTATTTTTGAACCAATATATACTTCTTTTAAACTTGTACAATTTGAAAATGCTTCAGATCCTATTTCTTCAATGTTATCTAAATATAATGTTGACTTTAAATTAAAACAGCGACTAAAAGCATTACTTTCAATAACTTTTAAGTTTTTAGGTAAATTTACTTCTTCTAATTTGTTACAATAATAAAATGCATACATTCCTATTGTTGTTACTAACTCAGGAATATCTATTGATGATAACTTCCCACAACTTGAAAAACAAAATTCTGGTATTTCTGTTAAATTATTAGACAACTTTACTTGTTCTAATGCACTACAATCAGCAAAACAGTTTTTATCAATTCTAATTACACTATCTGGAATTTCAACATTTGTTAAAGAACGACAATAAGCAAAAGCATATGAACATATGCTTGTTACACTATTTGGAATTATAACTGATTTTAAATTATCACATGAATAAAATGCATCATCTCCGATTGACTCTACTCCATATGGAAGAGTTATTTCTTCTAAATTGTAACAATTTTGAAAACAACGATTTGGAATCTCTTCAATCTTGCCAGATAATTGAACATTTTTTAGCATACTACAATCACTAAAAACGCCTTCGTATAGATTAACATTTGCATTATTTATTTTTAAAGTAGTTAACATATCACATTCAGCAAATGCATAATTACTAATTGTTTTTATACTTGACGGTAATATTATTTCTTCTAATGCATCGCAATCTTCAAAAGCTTTTACTCCAATAAATTCTAATTTATTTCCAAATTTTATTTTTTTTAGACTTCTACAGCATCGAAACGCATATCCATTAATTGTTTCAATATTATCTGTTAAATAAATATATTCTAAATTACTCTTATAATAAAAAGCAGAAGAAGCTATTTCTTTTATTGGAATTCCATTATATTCATCTGGAATATATAGAGTTTTTTGATTAAAATCTTTAGCACCTTTAACAATATAATAACTACCATCAGCACTTAATTGTAAATTAAGTGATTTTGTTATTTCAATATATTTTGCAAATACAACTGTATCTTTTGAAATATTTATTAAACTACTATCCCAACCTAAAAAAACATATCCTTCTCTTATAGGATCATCAGGAAGTGGTACTTCTTCAAATAGTTCTACTTTTACTTTTTCAATTAATCTTCCATCATAGTCATAAAAAGTAACTGTGTATTTTTTTGTACAACTTGTTAATAATACAAAATTAATTAATAATACTGGTAATAATATATATAATAATATTTTTTTCATATAACTACCTCCTATTTTATAAGATATAATCATTAATTTTATCTTAAAACCTCAAAAGATTTTACAGAACCACTTTTATTTTTTATATCCCCATACAATTTTTGCTCCATCAAAATTCCAATCATCATTCCAATTGTTTGGCTCAGATGCTAATTCAAAATAAACAGTTAAGTTATTAGAACCATAAAATGCAAAATAATCTATATACTTAATTGAATCTGATATATATATTTCTCTTAATTTTGAACAATCAGAAAATGCACAAGATCCTATATTTTGAATATTATCTAAATATAATGTTGATTCTATACTAGAGCATTCTTGAAATGCACCTGTTTCTATAGTTTCTAAATTTTTTGAAAATATAACTTCTTTTAATGAATAACATGTATTAAATGCATTACTTTTAATAGTTGTTACACTATCTGGTATTACTATACTTTCAAGATTTGTGCAATATTGAAAACACTGATAAGGTATTTCTGTAAGTTGATTAGAAAGAATTAATTCTTTTAATGCAGCACAACCATAAAAGGCATTATTGCCTATTATGGTTAGTGTATTAGGCATTTTTACAGATTCTAAACTTGTACAATACCAAAAAACATCATTAGAAATTTCTATAAGCTGATTCGATAAAGTAATAGATTGTAAAGAAGAACAATCATAAAATGCTTTCTCTTCAATATGCAATACCGAATTTGGAATATTAATAGATTGTAAACTTCTACAATAAAGAAAACAACTATTTGGTATTTTTGTAAGTTTATTTGATAAAGTAACATTTTTTAAATTACCACAATTCGCAAATGCATTTTTACCTAATTCTACAACACTATTAGGAATATCAATTTCATTTAGAGAATAGCACCAATTAAATGCTCCTGAACCGATTTTTTTTAATGAATTTGGTAAATTGATTGTATTTAAGTATCCACAATTATCAAAGGCTCCAATACCAATTTCTTCAACATTCTCACCTAATCTTACTTTTTTTAGTTCACGAGATTCTCTAAATGCTCCATCTCCTATTTTCGTAATATTATCTGGCAAATATACAGATACAATATCACTAAAATAAAAAGCTGCAGGTGCTATTTCTTTTACAGGTAAAGCGTTATATTCTTCTTCTATATATATATTTGTTCCATTATCTTTATCAGCTTCTATACCTTTTACAATATAATATGTTCCATCACTACTTAGTTCATATTTAATACCTTTTGTAATTTCAATATATTTTGCAAATACTATTGTATCTTTTGAAATATTTATTAAACTAGTATCCCAACCTAAAAAAACATATCCTTCTCTTGATGGATCCTCAGGTGGAGTTACTTCTTCAAATAACTCAATTTTTACTTCTTTTAATAATCTTCCATCATAATCATAGAATGATACTGTATATTTTTGTGTACAACTTGTTAATAAAATAAAATTAATTAATAATATTGGTAATAATATATATAATAATATTTTTTTCATATAACTACCTCCTATTCTAATTATACCATATTTATATTTTTTTGTTGCTAATTTTATTAAAAAAGTAATTCCAATTTTGGAATTACTTTTTCTCTTTCTTAAATATAAATGATCTAAATAAAATTATTAATAATACAATTAATAATCCCAATGCTATTATAAATACTGTTATAGTTTCTGTCCAACCTTTGGCAGCATAAGGAACTAAGAACATAATAGGTAGCCCAAATATAATTGCAGGTAAGTTTTGATATACTAAATTATCTGAAACAGGAGTTTTAAATTCTGGATCAATTTCTCTAAGTAAAATCATACCTGTACTTGCTGTACCAGTAAGCATTCCATACATTGCAAAAAATTGTTCATATTTATATTCTTTGAAAAGTTTTTTTGAAACAAACATTACATATAAGAATGTAACAATTGCACCTACTATTCCAATGATTAATAGAATACCTAAATATGATGTTAAATTTGTAATGTCGATTGCGGCAATACCTGCAACAATCATTATATCAAATGCTACACCGCCGATTCTATTCATCATAAAATCATTTACATATACATGATTTATTAATTTCTTTTCTCTACATTTATTTAAAATTGTTTTTAAAAGTACTGCTATTAATGTTCCAAGTAAGAAGTTAAATCCAAAGATTGTTCCTCTCATACCAGGTACTAGTTCTCCAAGTAGATACATTATTCCATATACAACTGCATAAACAACAATTATTAAAGCAATTTGTACTGTTAATTTATCAATAGAGCCATTTACTGGAATTTCATTGTTTGTTTGATAATGAGATAAATCTAAATTTTCTGAATCTTCGTCAACGTTTGTTGAAATTCTACCTTTTCTTTTTAAAATATTTAAAACAATGACACCACCGATTGATGCAACTAAGAATCCCATTGCGGCAATAGCAAGACCAAAGTCTGCACCATGCATGAAACCATGGTCTACTTGATATTGTGTACCAAAGTTAAGTGCTTGTCCTGTACCTTGGCCGAAACCTAAACAAAGTAATATACCAGCTGCAGGATTAAATCCTTCTAAATCTGTTAATATTACTGCAGCAAGCATTGTAATAATTAAACCAACTACTGCTTGTAGTAAATATGTTGTTACTGTTGTTAAACCTGTGTTTAATACTTCAGCTGCTCTTTTTTTATTATGTTTTTTGTTTTTACTACTTTTTAAACCCATACAAATAAATCCAACAGCAAGTGCATGGTATGTAATAATTTCAAGTGTTGATATACCACTCATATCTCCCATTGAAAATACTTCAAGTTCAAAGAAATTTTCTTTAGTAATTAATTTAAAAATAGTTGTAAATAGTAAGATTATTACTCCACCAAGTACTGATGGCGGTAAAAGCGATTTATTTAAGAAAGGTATCTTTCTTCTTAATATATGTGCAAGCATCATAAATGCAAATAATATTGCAATTATTAATAGTCCAGACCATACCTTAGAGTCCCAAAAATTTATCATTAGTGTCTCCTCCTTTTTCTATTTTATATTTGTAATATAAATTAACAAATTTCATTGCATTGAATCTTTCATCATATAAGAATTGGAATACTCTTGTTCCGATAAAGAAATTCATTTTATTTCTACCAAATACACCAGATGATGATATTTCATCAAACATATATGTTTCTTTTTTATCTAAGTATTGTATTTCAATTCTATTAGAGTACATTTTTAAAGTTGCTTCTTTATCAAAAACAATTCTTCTTTTTCTTGGTATTATTTCTCTAAATTCTACTTTTTCTTCAAAAATTACTTTTTCAGTATCATAATCTAATAAGTTCATTTTGAATAACTCGTCTTGTTGATATTTATACCATTCATTTACATTCTTAAATGGAGCTTTTTTATTTACTCCTACAAATTCAAGTTTTTCATTATATTTTAAAGTCATATTACATGTTTGACATGTTAATATATCTTTTTTTGATACAAAATGTGTGAAACCACATGTAGGACAATTATATATAACTCTTTCTAAATATTCAGCACTTCTTCTTGATTTAAAACTTTGATTCATTTTTGTATCATCAACCATTAGATCGTTACATATTAATTCGTATAGTTCTTCTTCTGGAATATCTTTATATTCATCATATTGATATACTTTATATACAACTCCATAAAATCTTCCTTTTCGTCTTTTATCAGCCCATCTAGGGAATATTCCATATCCTCCTTCAATATGAGCAATTACTACAGGAATTTTTAAGAACTTCATCATTTTTATTGTTGATGGTTTTATATATTCTGTTTTTCCACTATATGTTCTATTTCCTTCTGGGAATATCGCAATTGATCCACCTTCTGATACAACTTGTCTACAAGTTCTCAGTATTGTGAAATCTGTCGAGGCTTTTTTAAATGGAATTGGATTTAATAAAAATTGTAAAAGTTTACCAACATATTTTACAGAAAAAACATCATCAGTCATTACAAAATATGTTTTGTTGCTACACATCATTCCAAGTATAAATTGGTCCCATACTGTTTGATGATTACAAAAGATTAAATGTGGATTTTTTAAATCTGGTAATCTTTTAAATCTCGCACCCCATATAATATAAGCTAGTGGTTTAAAAACTATTCTTAATAATGTTAAAACTACTCTATGTCTTCTCTTCATCCATTTTTTCTTTTTCATTTTATATAACCTCTATATACTTACTATATACTTACTATATGCTTATTATAACATACTTTTCTAAAATTCAACTAAAATAGAATAACTTTTGAATTTAAGTTTACAATAAAAACCTGTTTGTAAATACAAACAGGTTTGTTTTTTATTGATTTCTATATTCTGCCATTCTATTGCAAATAGCATCTGTTAATTCATTTTGATAGTCATATCCATATTCCCAGAACATAATACCAAATCCATTTTCATAAGCATAATCTACTTTTGCGATTAATGATTCTGGATCTTCATATGTAATGAATAATTTTGTTTCTGAATTATAGATATAAGGAACTTTTGCGATTGGATCAAAATATCTCTTATTTGCTTTATTATCAAATATTCCATTTTGAACAAGCCATTTATAAGTTACTGTACCGCTAGAATATTGTAATGTTGTAAGTTGAGCTCCTTGTCCAATACCAGGATATCCCATTGCTTCCCAACTACCTTCTTTACCAGTTACAGTATATGATTTACCATAGAATGCAGCACCGATGATAATTTTTTCTCTTGATACACCTGCTTTTTCAAACCATTCAACCCCTAAACTTACACCAAATTTATTACCGTCATATTTTGATTTATGTAATGGGCAAAGGTGAGTTGCACGTCCTTCTAAGTTCATATCATATGACATCATATTGAAATAGTCTAAAACCTCATTTAAATCTGATAAATTAAATTTTTGATAAGATTCATGAGAAGGAATAGCAGATGTTAATAAGTATGGAGTACCAGTACCATCTTCTAATGCTTGTAATCTTGTTTTAACAGCTCTACATAATAAAACCATATCTAATGTTTCTGATGCAGTTGTTGGGAATTCCCAGTCAATATCAACACCATCCATATTATATTCTTTAACAATATTTACAATGTTCACAGCAACTTTTGCATAACCACCATTAGCACATGCTTTTGCAAAGTTTTCAGCTCCACCTGCAATTGATAATACGAATCTCATGCTCTTTTCTTTTCTAAGTTCAACAGCTTGTTGCATCATTCTTGTAAGTTGAGCTGCTTGGTTTACTGTTACACCACCTGCTGCAGAAACATGAGCAAATGCATAATATGCGATATCTAAGTTTTCAGCCATTGTATCTGTTAAATTTACTAAACTAGTTGTTTGGAAGTATCCTGCTACTGGATTTTTCATTTCTTCAAATACAATTGCTTTTACTGTTACATCTCTTTGGAATGTATATTTAACACCATCAAGATATAACTCTAAATCAACTGTTACAACTTCAGTTTTATGAGTTGGATTAATTATACCAGTTGTTGCTAAAACTTTTGTATTACTTGATTTGTAATATACTTGTGCACCTTGATATTCTCTTGGGAAATTTAAGTTTGTTGTAGTAGTTTCAGGAACAAGTTCATTAAAGATTGTTGTAACATAATTACTATCTACTAATTTCCATTTTGCATAATATACTTTATTTCCAGTTGTTTGATCTGTTTGATATACTACTTTTTCACCAGTAAAATCAGGACTTTCATACCATCCTTCAAATTCAAATCCTTCTTTTGTTGGAACAGTTAATATAAAGTAAATTCCTTCATAATATGGAACAACTTCTGATACTTCTAAAATACCACCATTAACATTATATGTAACTGAATATTCATCCCCAGGTCTTCTATATTTTGCTTTAACTTGCATATCTGAAGTAATTAATGATCCTGGTTCTACAAATTCATCTGTTTCTGAATTATACCATCCGTTGAATAAACGTTCACCATATGTTGGTATTTCTCCATAATCAAATGTACTACCCATTTTTACTTTAATCACTCTATTATTAGTTCCGTCTTTGAAGCTTCCTGACATTGCTTTATATTCGATTGTAAACATAGGTTCACCATATTTTGCTACTAAAGTTATATTTTTTGTGATTGTAAAATTACTATCAACTAATTCATCTGTTTCCAAATTATACCAACCAACAAATTCTTGCCCAGGTACAACTGGAATTTCTTTATTTAATGTAACAAGAGAATTACCAGTATATTCTTCAGTTTTTGTATGAGTTCCATCTGCAAAAATTCCATCTTTTGCATCATATGTTACTGTATATTTTGCATTTGGATCAGGTTTATCTGATTTTTCCCATTTAGCTTGTAAAATGATATGTTTTGTGATTTTAATTGAACCAGTTACGATTTCATTATTATCAACATTTTCCCAACCAACAAAATCATATCCTGCTCTAGTTGGTTTTTCTTTCATTAATTTTACTTCTGTTTTTGCTTTATACTCTTCAACAATACTTTCTTCATTATTTTTAAATGTTCCACCATTTGCATAATATTCTAACGTATATTTTTTTGAACATGATGTAATTAAACAAAATGTAAATAATGTAAATATTGCAATTAATATTTTTGTTGCCTTATTCATATTCTCCTCCTAAGTATTTATATATTTATTATACTAAAAAATTTTCTAAAATATTTTAATTTTGCTTTATTATAAAAAGAACTTGTCTTTTTAATAAACAAGTTCTTAAATTTTTACTTATTTTTTCCAAAAACCATGTAAATTACAATATTCGTATGCAGCAACTACTTCTTCATCAGCTGCAAGTACAAAGTGTGCAATAGGTTCTTCACCAGGATTTAAATTTCTTCTATGAACTCCTTTGTTAGTTTGTAAAATAATCCATTCGATATAATGTACTTCTTCCATTGGATGAGTTACACTTCCTACTTTAACAACAACTTCTTTTCCGTTTTGTTCAATAACAGGAATATGTTTTTCTAATGATGCATCAACAGTTCCAGGAACTAATTCTTGCATTTTTTCTCCACAACAAATAATGTTTGGATTGTTTTCTTTTACATATGCAATAATATTTTTGCAATGTTTACAATAATATAATTTCATTTTGTACCTCCGTTATGTTTTTTGATATTATCTACATATATATTATATCAGTATATATTTTTTTTATCAAGTATTTTTTTAATTTTTTATATTCATAAAAAAACTAGCTATATAAAATAGCTAGCTTAAAATCATTTTGTCATTTAACTCTATATCTGGATTTTGTTCAAATTTTTGAAGTAAATCTTGTACAGTTAAATTTTGTTTTTCTTCTCCTTTAATGTCTAATACTATATGGCCATTATTTAACATAATAAGTCTGTTACCGTATTTAATAGCATCTCTCATATTATGAGTAATCATTAAAGTTGTAAGTTTATTTTCTGTTACTACTTGCTCTGTTATATCTAAAACAATTTTCGCAGTTTTTGGATCTAGTGCAGCTGTATGTTCATCTAATAAAAGAATTTTTGGATTTTGTAAAGTAGCCATTAACAATGTGACTGCTTGTCTTTGCCCACCAGATAATAATCCTACTTTTTGAAGTAATCGATCTTCTAATCCTAAATTAAGAGAGGCGATTATTTCACGATATTTTTCTCGTTCTTCTTTTTTAAATCCCCATCTTAAAGTATTTTTCTTTGTTCTTCTACTAGCAATACTCATATTTTCTTCTATAGAAATCATTCCAGCTGTACCCATATTTGGATCTTGGAATACTCTTCCTAAATATTTGGCTCTTTTGTGTTCAGGTAACTTTGTAACATCAACATTATCTATAAAAACTTGTCCTTCATCTAATTGGTGAACACCAGATACAACATTCATTAATGTTGATTTCCCACTACCATTACCACCAATGATTGTTACCCACTCACCTTCTTCTATTTCTAGATTCATGTGGTTCATAGCAATTTTTGCATCTTCCTCATGACCACTTAAATTAAACACTTTTACGCCATTTACAATTTTAAGCATTGACATGTTTTTTGCCTCCTTTAAGTAATAATTTTCTTAATCGAGGAACTGCTAGTACAATTAAAATTAATAATGCATATAATAATTTTTGATAATGAGATGGTAATCCTAATTGAATTGCTATTACAATAATTAAATAATATAAAATTGCTCCTAATAAAACTGAAATCATCCAATTTTTAAATGTTCTCTTTCCAAAAACACCTTCACCAATAATAATCGAAGCCAATCCTATTACTAATACACCAACACCCATTTGGTTACTTGCATTACCTTGTGTTTGAGCAAATAATGCACCACTTAGAGAAATTAAAGCATTAGCTATTCCTAATCCTAATATAATCATTGCATTTGTATTTATTCCCTGTGCTCTTGACATATTAGGGTTAATTCCTGTAGATCTAATACTCATTCCAATTTCTGTACCAAAGAACCAATAAACAACAAGACCAATTAATAATACAATTAGTAATGAAATGAAAATCATATTATAATTATTTTTTGAAAAGATTGCTAAAAAGCTTTCATAAATTGTTTGAATCTTGTTTCCACTAACATTTAATCCATTTAAATAAACATTTGCTGAATATCCACTAGTTGAATATTTTAAAATTACTTCATCTCCAATTTTAGATACGCTTGGAGCAAATCCCATTATTACCATATTAATACTAAATAAACCTGTCATTGTTATAATACCTGATAATAAAGCAGTAATTTTTAACTTTGTATGGATTAAACCTGTGATTACTCCAGCAATAAATCCAGCTGACATACCAATTAAAGTAGCTAAAAATGGATTTACTCCTAACACTAATAATACTGAGCTAAGTGCTCCTCCTAAAGTAAACGTTCCTTCACATGATAAGTCTGCCACATCTAATACCCTATATGATATGAAAATCCCTAATGCAAGTATAGCATATGGAAGACCAAATCTAAACATATCTATTAATATATATTGCATATAAAACCTATTTGTTTAGTTTATCTTTAATTGATTGAGGTACTTCAAGACCAATATTAGCAATTGATTCTTCATTAATTGCAACTTCTAATCCTGATGCGTCAACACTTGTTGATGGAACTTGACTACATGGTGTTCCACTTAAGATTTTTGCAGCCATTTCGCCAGTTAAATATCCTAAAGATTTATAATTAATAGAATAAGTGATAGTTCCTCCAGCAGCAACCATTCCTGATTCACCACAAACTGTTGGAACTTTTAATTCATCAGTTACAGCTGCAACAGCTGGCATATTAGAAGCAATTAGATTATCTGTTGGTAAGTAAATTGCTTGGCATCCATCATTATTAATTAAAGCATTTGTAGCAGCTGCAATTTCTGCGGCTTCAGAGATTGTTTTAATAACTACTTCAACACCTTTTTTAGCAGCTTGTGCTTGTACCATTTCAGCTTGAACTTGTGAATTTTTTTCTGAAACATTATATAATACACCTAATTTTTTGATTCCAGGAACTAATTCAATAATTAAATCAACTTGATCTGCAACAGGGTTCATATCATTTGTCCCTGTAATATTTGTTGGAACATTTGCATTTTCCATTAAACCAGCTGATATTGGATCAGTAACAGCTGTAAATAATACTGTTATATCAATTTGTTCAGTATCTCTTGCACTTTGTAAAGCAACTGCAGCTGGTGTTCCAATTCCTAAAACAATATCAGATTTACGAACTAAATCAGTTGCCATACTATTCATTGTTGTTGTATCCCCTTCAGGATTTTTTACAATAAATTCTGCATCAGCATATCCATTTGCTTTTAAAGCTTCAATAAAACCATTTTTTGCATCATCTAATGCACTATGAGTTGCCGTAACTAAAATTCCGACTGTCTTTTTAGAAGTTGCACCAGAATCCTTTCTACATGATACAAGTGATAATCCTAAAACTACAACTGCCATTAACACTAATAAACTTTTAATTTTTTTCATAATATATCCTCCTAAATAAACAAATTAAAAAGTGTTATTACCGAATAAGTAATAACACTAAATATCAATTGTATTTATAAGTTATTACTTACACTTATTAAGTATCAGTTAATAACTTATTTACTTCCTAGCCATTTTAAAAGGCCAAGCGAACTATTCGTTATTAACGATATCCTCTTGGAAGTAATAATAATAATAAAATTTTGAACATGATAAGATTTTCATAATATATCTTCCTTTCAAATTTTATACTAATATTATACTCCTCTAAAAAATGTAAAACAACCTATTTTGTAATGAAAACGTTAACATAAAAAAGAACACCTTGATAAGTGTTCTTTTTCCTTAATTATGCAATATAGTATAATCCATTAACTAATACATAACTATTTGATGTAGAAACAGTAATTGTTGTTGATGGATAATCAATATTATTATATGCTAATACTCTATAGTTTTGATTTGATTTTGTTACTTTTACAACTGCAACTACTTTTCCATTTGATGTAACTGTTAAATATGAATTTGTACTTGGTGCAGTAGTTGTTGAAGCTGAAACTGTATTACCAGATGATGCTGTTGGTTTTGCGTTCATTCCAGAACAACCAATAGCAACAAGTAATCCTCCTGTAAATGAGAATGTACAATTTCTATCTCCATAGTCAATTACACCATTTCCGCCATTTGTTGGTCCAAGTGCAATTACAACACCAGCACTCATATATACATTTCCATTTGAATCAATTCCATCACCGTTTGCATCAAGATAAACTGTACTTCCGCTAAAGTATAGAGTACTTTTTGCATTTATTCCGTCATCAGATGATTTGATTTGAACAACACCATCATTAAAGTTAATTATATTACCTTCAATTCCTTCATATGAATTTGAAATAATAATATTACCGCCATTAACTATTAAATTAGAATCTGAATGTATTCCGTCATCATCTGTATAAATTGTTATATTACCACCATTGATTGTAAGAGTTGCTTTACCGTAACTACCACTAGCAAGTAATACATCACTATTTGTATGTATTCCATCATCATGACTCTTTATGTTTATTATTCCGCCATTAATTGTAATAGAGTTATCTGCTTTTATTCCTTTGCATGAATATGTTGATGAATTGGGATTTCCTTCTTGCATACCGCCAGGTCCCATTCCACCACCTGGGCCTCCCATTCCTCCACTTGGTGATGAATAGTTTTCCCAACTTCCACTTAATCTAGAATTAGATGTACTAGTTACATAATATGTATCATAGCTTGTTGGTTTTGAAAGTTGATCTGATGCATATATATATGATATTGATTGTCCTTGTGTTTGATTTGCAGAGTATGCAAAGAATTTTACATAACTAACATTACTTGGAACATCAAATTTATAATATTTCTTTCCGTTTGCAGAAACATATGTTCCATTTTTCCATACAGTACTATTATCACTTAAAATATACATTGCTGAGTATTTTGAAACATTATTTAATCCACTTGCTTTTGAAGATATTCTCAAATATATTGCAGTTGTGCTATTTACTTCCACATCACCAGAATATGAAGAATATTTTTCTGTAAAGATATTTATTGTTCCGCCTTCAATTATACAATCGTATGCAGCATCAATTCCATCACATGCAGCATACAAATCTAATGTTCCATCAATAATTGTTATAATTCCTCTTTGCTTGCCTTTATCAGAAACATCTGTATTTTCTGTTTTTAAAGCATCTCCACTTGATGATATTGCTTTTATTGTTCCTGATTCAATTGTAATTGAATCATTTCCTTTTAAAGCATTGTTTGGTGCATTTACTTCTAATGTTAGATTTTTTATTTCTAAATCTTTTGTTGTTGCAATACCATTGTTATATGTTGATGTAACATATAATATTCCTTTACCTTTGATATCTAAATCTACTTTTGAATAAATAGCTCCACCTACAACATCTAAATTTGTTGATGAACGTTTATCATTAATATAATTTATTGTATCTGATTTTGCTGAAATATCAACTGAATTACCACTTTCAATATATATAGGATGAGTAGATGTTGATGTTAATTTAACTCCTTTTAAATTAAGTGTTGCATCATCGTTTTCTCCTAATTTAACAACAATTGATCCTTCGCTTAATTCACCCATTAAATCATATTCGCCAGGTAATGTAATTAAAATCTCTTTTCCATTTAATTCTACACCACCATTATTATTTGTAATTATAATTTCACTACTGCTAAGTAAAATTATTGTTGGCAATGTTTCATCATATTTGCCTGATGCATCTAATGTTTTTTGATATATATCATTACAATTTTCGCATTTATATTCAATATAACCATCTTTATCTGATGTTGGAGGAACTGTATTAATTACTACATAATTATGTTCTAATGCATCTAATTTTATTTGTTCTTTGATAATATTATTACATTCGCTACATTTAACTCCATCACTAAGTCCACTAACACCACATGTTGCAGGAGTACCTTTAATTATTTCTTCATTATGAGGAACTTTTTCTAATGATTTTATTTCTAATTCAATATTACAATTTGTACATATTTTATGAGCACTACCAAAGCTTGTACAGGTTGCTTCAACTGTTGTTATCCAGTCGCTAGCTTTATGAGAATCTGTACATGTATTACCAGGTGTATTTTCTTTTTCATATGAATCATTACATTTTGTACAAACATATACTAAAATAGTATTTGTTGAAGTTTCGTTATCAATAATATAGTTATGTCCTGTTGATTTTATAACAGTAGCTTCTTCTAAAATAATATTACATACATTACATACTTTTGATGAAGTTAGTCCATCTTCTGTACATGTTGCAGGAGTTTCTTCTATAATTTTTTCAGTATGATCTTTATAATAAATTGTTGCTGTTGTGATTGTTTCTTTACATTTAGAACAAATTTGTTTTTTAGAACCAAGTGTAGTACATGTAGAATCTTTTATTACAACCCATTCTAATGCTTCATGATCACATTTAATTAAATTATTGTTACTGTTGTTATTATTATTGTTTTTTTTACAACCAACCATTAACAACAATAATAATAGTGAAAAATATGTAAATATTTTCTTTAACATAAATATCACCTCTTATAATGCATTTTCGTTATATGCATCATCATATAATGATATTTCTAAATTTCCATTACAACATCTAATTTTATCAATAAATTCTTTTTCTAAATTTTGGTCTTTTAATATAATACGATATGTTATTTTAAACATACTTCCCATGTTAACAGATTTAACTGCAACTTTTTCACATGATAAAGTATACTCTTTAAAGATATCTTCAAATACAGTTGTATAGTTTAACATTTCTGAAATTGTAATTTTTAATACCATTTCTTTTTTTACTGATTTAGAGAATAAATTAGTTGTATTAATTAATAATAATATACCAGAACCAATAATTGTGAAAAATACTGCATATTCTAAATTATACGTTTGCCATGAAGCAAGTGTAACACCTGTAACCATTGAGATAAAAATTGCAGTTATTTCTTTAGCATTACCAGGAACTGATCTAAATCTTACAAGTGTAAATGCACCTGCAACAGCAACTGCTACTCCTAAGTTATTATTAACAAGTAATACAATCATGCATACGGCAACGGGTAATAATACTAAAGTTGCTACAAAACTTTTTGTATATCTATTTTTTATTGTATATATAAATGCTTGTACAAATCCTAATACAAGTGCAAATAACATACATATAAAAAAGTAACTCATTTCATTAGTTTGTATTTTTAAATAATCGCTAAGCATAGTCTTTCTCCTCTTTCTCTTTAAAAATCAATTCTTTATAAGCATTTCCATATTTTGAATATGATTGTTTATATATATTATTCTTTCCTAAAAAGTCTAAAATCCATCTTGGTAAACCCATAACTGTTTTTATTTCCATAAGTATTAAGTTAGAATCTAGTATTGAATTACCATATGGTTCTTTTGTTAAATCTAAGTCATAATCACGCCATAAAATATTTGAATCAAATGTTATTCTAAATTGCGAGTCAATATTATCTATAAAAGCAATTCTATCATATGATAAACACATTATAGGTTTTAGTTCTTTATAATAATTTAGAGAATATGCTATTTCATTTGTAATTTGTAAACTATTCGGAACAACCTTTTCATCTAAAAATAGTCTTGCAATATCATACGGTAATATTTCTCTTCTTTTATATACTACTTTTTTATATTTTTTCTTTAACTCTACAAATACATCTTCATTATTATTAATTGTTTGATAAGACCTAATTCTTAACTTTTCTTTATATTCAGGTTTTTCAATAGAATTTCTAATTAATAAATAATTTGGTGTATCATAATAAATATTACGTATTGTGCATTCGAAGAATTCATCTTTATGCATATGATTTTGTAATTCTTGTAATAGTTCATTCATTTGATCTATTGTTAATATATATTTTAGTTCATGTCTTTTAAAAATTTTTTTACTCATAAAACACCTTTTTTAAATTTTA
>JAZKYN010000119.1:0-34265 GCA_045612145.1 Bacilli bacterium | reverse complement strand
CTTATAAGTTTTAAATTAATAGTATATTTGCACAATTGTTTTAAATATAAAAATATATAGTATTAAAACCTTTGTATTTTGTTTTATATTAAATGTAATTAGTCTAGAGTTAATTAGTGGACACTTTTTATTGTTCTCAACAAAACTTTATTGTCGAGTTGAGTTTTTCTTTTGGATTTCTTGTTGTTTTTTTACGATTTACAGTGACACCAAAAAAGACCTTATTTTTGTTTTTATCCCCTAGGGGGTTAATAAGTTTTCATTTTTTTTCTTAAAATCGATTTTTAAGGTGTTTTTTAACCTCATTTTATCAAGTTAGAGATTATTTTCAAATCCTTTTTCGAAATTTTTCTATTTTTTCGTTTTTTATCTAAAATAATACATATTTATGGTTGTATGTATTTAACTAAAGAAATATTTATTGTATATCTTTTGCATTATATTTTTTTTATGATATAATGATGGTGTAATTAAGGAGGTACAATATGAATCAACAACCAATTAAAAGAAGAAACCCTTTCGAAACTCCTAAAGTTGAAGAAAGAGTTGAAAAAACAATTGAACCTGTTGTAGAAGAAGAATTTGTAGAAGAAATTGAGCAAGAACCAGTTTACATTGCTCCAAAACCTGTACAAGTTCAACAACCTAGACAACAACCAGTTCAAAAACCTGTTAGACAATCTCAAAAACAACAATATTATGTACAAGAAGATGTTAACAGAGAAAAATACACATCAACAATGGATATTGCACTAAGAAGACAAATCAAAATCGCTTGTGCAACACGTGGAATTATGTTTGCAAAGTTCGTTGAAGATGCTTGTAAAGAAAAATTAGCTAGAGAAGGAGTAAGATAGTATGCCAATCATATCAGCATTCTGTAAAAAAGGTGGAGTTGGTAAAACAACATTCCTAGGATATTTAGCTCATTACCATGCATCTCAAGGAAAAACAGTTTTAATTATCAGTGCCGATGATCAAAACAGTATTTTTAAAATTTTCGGAGTTGACAACTTCGTAACTGATCGTGACGATGATTTCTTCGAACACTTACTTGTTGGCGAAAAACAACCTCAAGACATCACTTTTGAAGCAAGAATAAATATGTATTTAATGAAAACCTTAAATACAGACAGACTTTCTCTTAATTTAACGTTAAAAAGATCAGAAGAGAAGCATTTAAGACAAATAATCGAAGGATTTAGAAGTTTTTTTGACTACATCTTCATCGATTTCCCACCTTCTTCTTCAAGATTAAGCGAAATTCTATTAGATATTAGTGACTCTATTCTAATTGTGGTCGGCTTAGACACGCTTGGATTACAAGGATTTTCGAACACAATTCAGTATTTTGTAGACACTGACATCGAATTAAGCAAAATTAAGTACATTGTACCGGTCGGATTCATCAAAGGAAGACGTGCTCCAATCAAGTGTTTAAAAGACTTAAAAGATCAAGCTAAAAATCTTACTCCAGGAGTAGAAATTACGGCTCCAATCAAAGATAAAGCAGAAATCAAAAATATTCAATCAGATGGTATCTCAATCTTCGATAATCAACCAATGAAAGATAGATTCCATCAAAAGAACTTCGATGAGATCAAAAAAGACCTTGTAACTATCTTCGAAGACATCAATTTAGACTAAAAAATAATCAAAAAAACACCTAAAATTAGGTGTTTTTTTGATTTTTTATTAAAAAACTCTTACTGGCAGCAATAATTGCACTAATTCTTCGTTTCCTTCTTCTTTTAGGACTGATGGTTTGATTTCTCCTGTAAAATAGAAAGAAACAACAGATCCTTCGAATGATTTTAAGGCATCTAGCAGATATTTTGTGCTAAAAGCTATTTGGAAATCGACATCTTCAAGATTATTTAGCATTTGAATTTCTTCGACTACTTTACCTATTTCAGATGAATTTGAAGAGATTTCGACATTACTATTGGCTTTAAAATTAAACTTTACAATGCTTAAATTCTCTAAACTTGTAAATAATGACGCTCTATCTACAGCGTTTAAAAGTTCATTTTTGTTAAATTCAGCGACAAACAATGATTCCTTAGGGAATAAACTTGAAGTATCTGGATAGTTACCTTCTACAAGTCTTGTAACAAAAGTAACATTTTTATAATTGAAGATTGCTTTACTATTTTCAAATGATACAGTTACAGCAGTAGAATCATCATCTAAAATCTTACTTAGTTCTTCAAGTGATTTGCTTGGGATATTAGCCTGAAATTGAGCTTCTGCTGCAAGTTTAGATGTTCTCTTAGCAAGTCTGAAGCTATCAGTTGCAACGATTTCTAATAGGCCATTTTTAGCTTTAAAATTTAAACTAGTCAATATTATTCTCGATTCACTTATAGCACAAGCAAATGATGTTTGTCTTATAATTTGTTTTAACTCTTTACTATCAAACATAATTGCTTCACTTGATGAAGTAAAGTTTGTTGTTGGATAGTTTGTTTTATCATAAGCTATTAATGTAAAATCTGATTTATCAGAAATTATCTTAATAGAATTTTTTTCAAATAAAGTAAACTCAATTTGTTTGCCTTCAACTTTTTTAGCGATATCAATAAAATATTTACCAGGGACTACACAATCCCCGTTTTCTAATAATTGAACTTTTTCACTTTCTTCAAGTTCAACTCTAACAGCTATTTCTTTGTTTGTTGTAACAAAAACAATCTTACCATCTTGGATTGTAATTTGAATACCAGTTAATACAGGCATTGGTGTTTTTTGAGATAAACCTTTAGAAACATTTTGTAATGTTGTTAAAAGCAATTCTCTATCTATAATGAATTTCATTCGCTTTCACCTCTTTATTATAAATTATTAAAAAATTATTATTATTATTAGCAATGTGGAAATGTGGATAACTTTTTCAAAACAGTATATTTTCTGTCCTTATTATATACAAAATTATTTATTTAATTTATCCACAAGATTATCTACATCTTGTTTGATGTATTCATCTATTTTAATGCCATCTTCAATTTTATCTATAGCGTGAGATATTGTTGCATGATCTCTGTTTCCAAGATACTCACCTATTTTCTTTAAAGCAACGTTGTATTTTGTTCTTAATAAATAGATAGTAATACTTCTTGCATAAACTATTTCTTGTTTACGTGATGACCCTGAAAGTTCTTTAACAGGAATGTTGAAATAAGATGCAACAACACTTTTTACTTTTTCGGCTTGACTGTTAGAGTTATCAATATTAGAACTTTTGTTAGTAGAAATAATAGCTTCAAGTGATAATTTTGCGTTTTCTAATGTATAATCTATGTTAAATGCAACGCAATAATTAACGAATCTACGTAAGGCTCCTTCTAATTCTCTAACATTTTCTTCAAAATTATCAGCAATAAATTCTAAAGCTTCTTCTGAAACTGAATGAGTATTTTCAATTAAAGTTGCTAATTTGTTCTTTAATATAGCTTTTCTTAAATCGTTATTAGGTTTCTTAATGTCAACTTGCATACCCCAAGTAAATCTAGATTTAAGACGATCCATAATATTTAATTCGCTTGCTTTTCTATCAGAAGTAACGATAATTTGTTTATTGTTTTCAAATAAATATTCAAAAATTTTGAAGAATTCATCTTGAGAACCTTGACGATCTGCTAAATATTGAATATCGTCAACTAATAAAACATCGGCGTTTCTATAGTAATTATCAAAATAGTCAGATACAGACGTTGACTTTTGGTTTTTGTTTTTAGATTTAAAATAATCCTCGACAAATTGTTGAGCCGTAGTATAAACTATATTTGCATTTAAGTTATTATCTAAAATATAATGTCCAACAGCCATCATTAAATGTGTTTTACCTAGACCAACATCTCCGAATATATAAAATGGATTAACTGTAACGTGAGGAGATTCAGCTACTTTTACAGCAAATGTAAAAGCTTCTCTATTAGCTTCTCCTGTTACAAAATTATCAAAAGTATATTCAGGTCTTAAAGAACGTTCTTTAATTGCTTTTTCAGAAGCGTCAACCATATTTAAAGAAATACTTACAGCTTTAGCTTTTTCTTCTTCTGCTGCAGCTTCAGTAATTAACTTAAATTGCATTTTTTCTGTTGTAAAAGTATTTAAAGTTTCGTTCATGTGGTTAATATAAAATTTTTCTATTCTAAATTTATCGAACGAGTTTGCTACAATAAGATAAATATTTCCGTTTTGTACTTTATGAATTTTAAAATTGCATCCATTTTCTCCAAAAATAGAAATAAATTGACCATCTACGTAATCATTCTTTATTGTGTTTATTACTTGTTCGAACAAAGCTTTCGCTTGTTCCATATGATCACCTCTAGTATATGATACCATAAACGACATTTTTTTTAAAGTAGTTAGCTAATATTGTTTTCCACAAAGTTATCCACATTTTATCCACACTGTTATTAGTTAAATAATAAACATTTTTTCCACATTGTGGAAATGTGGATAACTTTATTAAGATTAGTATTTACATTGCTTGCAAAAAAAGATTAAAAGTGATATAATCAAGAGAATAATGAGGTGAAAAAATGAACAATATCAAATTAAATGCGAAATTAAAAGTTTTAATTATCGTTTTTTATACATTAATATTATTTGGAATATTACTATTAACACTTGGAAAATCAAATTTTGATAGATTCTCGGAATATAGTTCAACTCCTTTTGATGATAATCTTGCAATTACTGTAAGAGAAATGGAAAATAGAAAATCTAAATATTATACTGGTGATAAAAAAGAATTAGGCGAACATGAAAAATCAACATTTGATTTACAAGTTACATTAGTTAAATTACAATCTAAGTATTTAATTAATAATATTAGATTATATGTTGCTGCAAAAACAGTTGATAATGGATATCGTTATAAAGAATATTCATCATCTACTAAATCAATGAGTGAATATACTTATACATCAGTTACAAGTTTTTCAACATTTGCAACTAAAGAATACGCAAGTGTTACAAAAGATGGGGAAACAGCAAATTATTTATTTGATGAAGAACCAACAGAGTTCTATGTAAAAGTTACTTATACTATTGGCGAAGATGAAACAGTTCATACATTAACATATAAAACAGAAGTTGCAAAAATTAAAGAAGAAAAATTAAGTAGTGCAGAATTAAGAACTATTGTTGCAAGTAATGCTACAAGTAATCCTTCTTATGTTGATCCAAAAAACGATCCTGTTAGAGTTAAATTCACAAAAGAATTAGCTGAAGAAGCAACTAAACTTGGAAGCGTAAAAGAAGATTCTTTAAAAGTTCAATTTAATGTATTAAAAGAAAATCTAAATACTTATAAAATATCTGATGAGAAATTAAAAGCAAACAAATTAACTACAATTGAAATTCCTAAAGATCCTGACGCAGATGATGCTTGGGATGTATATCCAGAAATTAAAGAAATTAAATTTGAAGTTTATGCAAAAATCAAATCTACAGATAAAGATTTCTCAGAATATGTTAAAGTATATTCAATTTATGGCTTCTTAAGTAAATATCGTGATTTATCAATTGCAACAGCTAAATTCGATGAATCATTCGAAGTTGAAGAAATTTATGTTGTTGTAGAAGGTAAATTACATAATGCAACACAAGATACATTTAGTTCATTATATGTATGTAAATATAATGAATTTGTAAATGTAGAATAGTAATAAAAGTTTATTATTTGACAAATTTATTAATTTGTAATATAATATACAAGCATGGTTTTTATTAATTGGAGGTGCTCATATGAAAAGAACATACCAACCTAACAAACGTAAACATAGTAAAACTCACGGGTTCCGCGCTCGTATGGCTACAGTTGGCGGAAGAAAAGTATTAGCTCGTAGACGTTCAAAAGGTAGAGCTGTATTATCAGCTTAATAAAATAATTTAATAAACTTGGACCACTTCAGTCGTTTTATACTAGGAGTGGTCTTTTATTTTTTTGAAAAGATATTGAGGTGAAAAAATGAAAAAAGAAAATAGAATAAAGAAAAACCATGAAATAGCCTCTATAGTAAATTTTAGAAAAAAAGTAGTTAATAAAAGTTTTGTTATTTATTATAAAAAAAATGAAAATGGAAAATCAAGATTTGCTTTTTCTGTATCAAAAAAATTTGGACACGCTTTTGAAAGAAATAAAGCAAAAAGAATTTCAAGAAATTTGTTTAGAAAATACATAAATAAATATAACAATATGGATTTTGTTGTTGTAATAAAACCTAATTTAAAAGAAATGTTATATATTGATTTGGAAAAAGAAGTCGATTTTTTATTTACATTAATAAATAGAAACTTAAAAAAGGAGGAAAAAAGTGTTAAATAGAACATACAAAAAAGTATTTTTTATTGCAGTTATAACATTATTACTATTTATTACATCTTGTAGTTGTAGTGGCAGTAACAGTCCTAAGACTAAGTTTGCAAAAGAAGGTACTACAGATCAAAATTTAATTACATGGGTAAACCAAGAGATCAACAAAAATACTGTTGATGAAAATGGTAATCCTTTAGCTGATGATGTTGCTTTAGTTATTAAAAAAGAAAATGCTGTTAACTTAATTAATAATTATATTTACGAAGATGCAATTTTAACAAAAGATAAATATGTTTATATGATTGAAATTGTTAAAAATTGCGATATTCCTTTATACACAAGTTTAATCGAAAAAGCTACAGTTGCAACAGATACAGATGCTAGCGAAAATAGTGCATGGGTAAAAGCTGCAACATTCGTTAAAGGTTGTACTTCAGCATCAAATTCAGAAGGAAATAAATTAATTAATCAAATTGAAAAAAGTGGTGGCGAAAATTTAAATGTTAATGACGTGGTATGTGCGTTTACATTAAGAATTCAAGAAAGATTAAGTGAACTTGAACTTGCTGAACCAATTAAATTTTATGGTTCAAATGCAAGTGAATTCTTTAGTAATTTCTTCAATAATTTATTTATATTCCCAATTGCATGGTTAATTGTTAATGTTGCTAAAATTTTTGGTGGTTTATATGTGCTTGGTTTATTAATCGTTACATTACTTGTTAGAACAATTGCATGGCCAATTTATGCAAAAACAAATGATATGAGTTTAAAAATGCAATTAATGCAACCAGAACTTAACGCTATTCAAGCTAAATATGCAAACAAAACTGATGAAAGATCTAAACAGATGATGCAAATGGAAACAGCCCATTTATATAAAAAATATAAAGTTGGTTTAGGCGGATGTGTAATGCCATTCTTACAATTCCCGATTTTCATGGCTATTTATAGAGCTGTATCAAGAATTCCATATACGGTTGCATATGAAGGAACAAGTTATACTAATAACTGGGCAAATGAAGTTAATCCTAAATTCTTTGGATTAAGTTTATTTGAAGACAGAACTAGTAGCACAGGTCAATTTATAGGTATTATCGTTTTAATGTTAATTGTTGTAGGTACACAGTTCTTAAGTCAATGGTTATCTGAAAGAAGACAAAAGAAAAATAAAGAAGAATCTCAAGCAGATATTCCAGCATATAGAAGACAAGCTTACGAACAACAAAAAAATAGTAGTCAATCTTCAATGAAGATGATGCTTTATATGATGATGTTAATGATGGGTATGTTTGTATTCACAAGTAAAGCTGGTCTTGGTTTCTATTGGTGTATTGGTAACGTTTATTCAATTGTACAGGCTACAATTAATAATAAAACAAACAAAAATAGAATGGAAAAATTAAAAAGTAAATTTTAGAAAGAGATAACAATTATGAAAGAAAAAATATATATCGGAAATAGCTTAGCTGAAATTGAAGCTTTAGCAGTAAAAGAATTAGGTGTATCAAAAGATGATATGTACTTTGACGTAATTGATGAAAATGTAGAATCAAGAAACGAAATTCAAGTTCATGTAATGGTTGATGCAAACCCAGTAAAAAAAGGTAAAGACTTCTTAGAAACATTCTTAAGAGAAGCAAATATTGATGGATTTGTTGAAAGAAAAATGAGAGATAATATTGTTGAGTACTCAATTACAACTGCAGATGCTAATGGTGCTTTAATTGGTCATAATTCTCAAACACTTGCATCATTACAATATGTTACATCATTAATTGTAAATCAATACTTTGATCATGAAACAGAAAGTGGATTAATCGTAAAAGTTGATATTGGTGATTATCGTAAAAATAGAGATGAAAAATTAGAAAAAATGGCGGTTAGAATTGCAAGAGAAGTTGCAAAAACTAAAGTACCAGTTAATCTAAGATACATGAATGCTTACGAAAGAAAAGTTATCCACACAAAACTATCTACTTGGAAAGATGTTACTACTCATTCTGAAGGTGTAGAACCTAGAAGATATTTAGTAATTGAACCAAAAAACAAAAGCAATAACTAAAAAATAAATGCAGCAATATTTTGCTGCATTTTTGTTTTTTATCATTATGTCTAAAAAAAGGTTGGTAAATTACATTTTTTTGATATAATGAAATTGTGGTGATTTTATGAGAAGAAAAATATACAAAATCTATTAGAATTGAAAAATTCAGAAACAAGAAAGCCTTTAATTTTACAAGGCGGAAGAGCGTCAGAGTTTGAAAACAACATTAAATCTATACCGTTATATGCAACATTTTGTATAAAAAAATAATACCATTGTAAGAACGATGGTATTTTTTGTTAAAGTTTATAAAAGTACAACTTTATAATTCTACGTTTTTCTATTATTTTCATTTTTTTGTTATACTTTTCATTGCTTAATAATCTTCATTTTGTTATAATATTTGTGTGCCCACAAAGGTGTACTATTATAAACAAAAAAAAGGAGGAGAAAAAAATGAAAGTTTATAATACAATATGTAAATTTATTTTAATTGGATTAGGAATAATTAATGTTATATTATCTTTTGTTCCTTTTGGTAGGGTTGACTGGTATAATAGTTTTTACGATTTCTTTTATGGAAATAAACATGGTGCTTATATAGCTCATTTGTATGAAAATAATATTATAGGAACGTTATTTTTTGTTTTCAATGTTTTAATAATTGTATTATTAGTAGTGTTAATTATTTTAAATTTTGCTAAAAAAAGAGAAAACACTGTTCTTGATCTAATAGCCAATGGTGTTGCTGTATTAGCTGGTATATTTGGTATTATTGCACCGTTTGCTGCAAAAGATTATATTGTTTCAAAATTAGAAGGAATAGAAGCTGCAGGAGGAAGAATAGCTGTTTCTCAATTTACAAGTTCAGGTGTTGCCGCATTAGATACAGTTTTATATTTTTCAATATTTATGATCCAATTAGCAGTTGTTGCAATTGTTTTTACTTTAATATTAAAAAATAAATCTAAAGGACAATAATTTATGAAAAAAATAATTTGTTTATTGAGTTTATTTTTATTAATGTTTAGTTTAGCAGGATGTAAACCTAAATTTAGTGTTAACATAAATCAAGATGTTAAAGAATATAAAACTAATTATGGTTTTGGAATGGGGGAAGATGTTACTGTCACTATATTAGGCGGAGGATATACAGAAGTAGATAAAGACAAGATTAATATTTACGCAAATATACAAGTGGAAGTTAATAAAATAACTTTATCAAAATATGTGTTTATCGAGTTAGTTGATGGCAACGGAAATGTTTTAAAAACAAATATGATTTCAATAGGAAGCGATATTTCAAAAGGTACACACGTTCAAAAGACTGAATTTAAAGATATCGAAATACAAGAAACAACTTATACAGTTAGAATTGAACCAGATTCTGAATAAAAAAATAAAAAACTCACCTAAATTAGGTGAGTTCTTTATTTTAAAAAGAAACGAGAATTGAATAAAAATTAAGGATTCTCTTCGAAACTTTGGTAGAACGTCTCAAAGAGCAATTTAATTATATTATTTTTTTGTAAAAAAAGATAAATATTTGCTTTTGAAAGTGTTTACACTTTTTTTAAAAACAAAGTACTTTAAAAAAAATAAAATTTTTTGTATAATCTATATGATTATGGAGGTGATGGTATGAAGTTATTTACAGATACAATTGTAGGTATTTCTACTGCACAAAGTCAAGGAGCTATCTCTATTATAAGACTTAGTGGAGATGATTCTATTGAAATAGTAAATAAAGTATTTAAAGGTAAGAATTTAAATAAAGTAAGTTCACACACAGTTCATTATGGATTTATTAAAGATCCTAAGACAAATCAAGTTATTGATGAAGTACTTGTTTCTGTTTTTTTAGCACCAAGAACATATACAACAGAAAATGTAGTTGAAATTAATTGTCATGGTGGTTTATTTGTTACAAATCAAATATATGAACTTCTTTTAACAATGGGAGCTCGTGCAGCAGATGCTGGAGAGTTCACTAAAAGAGCTTTTTTATCAGGTCGAATAGATTTAACTAAAGCAGAAGCTGTAATGGATGTAATAGATGCTGAAAATAAAGCCGCATTAAAAATTGCAAATAGTGCTCTTTTAGGTAAGATTAGTGGTTTTGTTAATGAAAAACGTCAAGATTTACTTGATATTATTGCAACAATATCTGTTAATATTGATTATCCTGAATATGATGATGTTGAAGAATTAACAAATAACGACATTTTACCGCGATTATCGAAAGTTTATAATGAGCTTACAATTACTCTAGAAAACGCGAAAAGCGCGAAATTACTTAAAAATGGGATTCAAACAGCCATTGTAGGACGTCCTAACGTTGGAAAGAGTAGTTTACTAAATGCAATACTTAAAGAAAATAAAGCAATTGTTACTAATATACCTGGAACAACAAGAGATATTGTTGAATCAAGTGTACAACTTAAAAATGTAACACTTAATTTAATTGATACAGCTGGTATTAGAGAAACTGATGATATTGTTGAAAAAATAGGTGTTGAACGTTCTATGGATGCTATTATAAAAGCAGATCTTATTTTATTTGTAATAGATGGAAGTAACGAATTAACTAGCGAAGATTTAGAAATTTATAATAGTGTTAAAGATAAAGTTCATTTAGTTGTTATTAATAAAAGTGATTTAGAACAAAAACTAGATACAAATTATTTTAAAGAATATATATCTATTTCAACAAAAGAAGAAGAATCTATTGAAAAACTTGAAACTGAAATAATAAATAAATTAAATTTACATAATATTGCTAATAAAGACATAACATATATAAGTAACGCAAGACAAATAGAAAAACTACAAAAAGCAATAAACGCATTAGATGATGCTTTTGGTATTATTAACAGTGGTTGTGAAATTGATTTTGTTGATATCGAAATAAGAAAAGCATGGCTATTCTTAGGTGAGATTATTGGAGAAACATCAACTGATAGTTTATTAGATGAACTGTTTAGTAAGTTCTGTTTAGGTAAATAAATATATATATAATTGACAAAATATTAAAAATATAATATAATCTTTATGGAAAAATAAAGCGTTGATAAGAAAAGTATATATATATTTCTTGAAGAAGTGACTTGGTGATAGTGAAAAACCAAGAAGAAAGTATATAGAAAGAACACTTGGAGCTTGTGGAAGAAAAACTACTTACGTTGTAAGTACTTATTAGAACCACACGTAAATTCTGCGTTAAAGAATCAAAGTGCAATTTTTAATAAAATTGAACTAAGGTGGTACCGCGAATAATTCGTCCTTAGATATTTCTAAGGACTTTTTTAATTTTTAAAGGAGTTTTATATGAAAAGAGTTAGAGTAAAAGAGCTTTTTAAAGCAAAAGAACAATACGGTGAACAAAGTGTTACTATTTGTGGATGGGTTAGAAGTAATCGTTCGCAAGCACAATTTGGATTCTTAAATGTAAATGATGGATCATATTTTGATGCAGTACAAGTTGTTTATGATGATAAAATGGAAGATTTTGAAAAGGTATCAAAATTTAGAGTAGGTATGTCTGTAATGGTAGAAGGTATTGTTAAACTTACACCAGAACTTAAACAACCTCTTGAAATTCACGCAACAAAAGTTGTAATGCTTGGTGATTGTCCTGAAAATTATCCAATTCAACCAAAAAGACACACAAGAGAATTCTTAAGAGAAGTTGCTCACTTAAGACCTAGAACAAATTTATTCTCAGCTGTATTTAGAATTAGAAGTGTTGCTGCATACGCAATTCACTCATATTTCCAAGAAAGAGGATATGTATATGTACATACTCCATTAATTACTTGTGCTGACTGTGAAGGTAGTGATCAAATGTTTAAAATTACAACATTAAATGCAAATGATTTACCTTATACAGAAGATGGTAAAGTTGATTATTCAAAAGATTTATTCGGTAAACAAGCATTTATCACTGGTTCTGGACAATTACAAGGTGAAACTTATGCTATGGCATTTGCTGATATATATACATTTGGACCAACATTTAGAACAGAAAATTCAAATACTAAAACACATGCCAATGAATTCTGGATGATTGAACCTGAAATGGCATTCTGTGATTTAGAAGGATTAATGGATATTGAAGAAGAAATGTTAAAATATGTAATTAAATTTGTTCTTGATAAATGCCCAGAAGAAATTGATTTCTGTGATAAATTTGTTGAAAAAGGGTTAAAAGATAAAATTACAAAACTGGTTACAAGTGAATTTGTTAGAATAACACATCATGATGTAATTGATATCTTAAAAAATGCTAAAGTAAATTGGGAATTTACACCTTCATATGATGATGATATTGCAAAAGAACATGAAAGATATATTACTGAACACTTCAATGGACCAGTATTTATTACAAACTGGCCAAAAGATATTAAAGCTTATTATATGAAAGTTAACCCAGATAATGCAACTGTTGCTGCAGTTGACTTAGTGGTACCTGGTGCAGGAGAATTGATGGGTGGATCACAAAGAGAAGAAAACTTAGAAAAACTTCTTGAAAGAATGTCAGAAATGCATGTAGATCCTTCTGCTATTGATTGGTATTTAGATACTAGAAGATATGGTGGATGCGTTCACTCTGGATTTGGTATGGGATTTGAAAGATTAATAATGTATCTTACAGGTGTAGATAACATTAGAGATGTTATTCCTTATCCTAGAACTCCTAAAAACTGTGAATTCTAAAAAAAAAGAAACTGCTCTATTGAGCAGTTTTATTATTTTTTATTTTTTTTGTTTTTCTTAGTGTTTGCTTGAAGTTCTTCAGGATTTAATACCCAAACAGCTGCAAATAATGCAGTGATTAAACCAGCAACAACAAAAGTAATGATAGCAGTTTTGATTAATTTTGGTTTAACAAAGTTATTGTAACTTTCTTGATAGAATTTTTTGTTATAACCAGTCATTAATCCTTCAAGTTCTAAGAATTCTTTTGCAGTTAGAACATCACCATCTTCATTTAATTTAGCTTTAAATGTTCCTTCAACGATATTGATTAAGTTTGATGAAGTTTCGTCTTCATCGTTTAAATAATAAACACTGAATGTTAATTCTTTTGCTTCGTTGAATTTAGTTTGGTCGTCGTAACTTGCATTACAACGATTTCTATATACATAATATAATTTATTTTCATCTTCTTCGTCATATGAATTGATTGCATTATCATATAATGAGAATGAAGCAAGAATGTCAGATTCGTTTTCACTCATAATTGAATATGAATAAATTTCAGGTTGATTTCCTGTTTCGCCATTTAAATTGAAATCTTCAAGAGCTTCTTCTAGTTCTGTATCACTTTCTTCGCCAATACCATTTACAAATGTCATACGGATGTATGAAGGATCAAAATCTTTGATTGTATTGTAATTAATATTGTAGAAATAGAAATAATAAGTCATAGTATATTCAACTGTACCATCATCAGTTACTGATTCTCTTACCATTTGATATAAGTGAATATCAAAATAATTTGGTAAATGTAATACATAATCAGTGAATGTTGCGTTAGCGTGTTTTGCTTCATCGTTTGTAGTAGAAGTTGATGTAATAACTTCTTTAGTATTTGGATCACGATATTCAACAGCTAATTCATCAGTATAAACTGTACTATCCCACAACATACTTCTTTCAACTTTATCTTCTACAGTTACTCCAACTTCTCCGTTTACATCAAAATAGTCACTTAAATATAAGATTTTATAATTTACATACCCAAAATAATTGTAGCAGCAAATCCCTACTGTTATCCCTAAAGTAATAAATACACATAAAAGTGTTACTATTAAGGTTTGTCTTTTGTTTGATTTTTTATTCATAATAAACCTCCATCTTATATATTATAGCAAATTTGTTAAAATTTATCAATTAAATAAACTTGGTATATAAAAAATAAGTATATAACTAAATATAGACTAAATACATAAAATACATTACTATACATTTTTGTTGACAAAATACATTAATAGATATATAATATTATTGAAAGGAGATAATTTATGAATATATCGTGGATTAACAAAGAAAAAACGACAAGTGCAGTGACTATATATAGCAACAATATAACCTTAAGCAAACAAGCAACAACATTTTTTGAAAATGCTTATGGTATTGCTGTTGGATTTGATACAGAAAGTAAATCACTAGTACTTAAAAAAGTAACAAAAGAAGAAGTACTTAACAAAGAAATCGATGAAGATGATGTTTATGAATTAACGATTAAGCCATCATTTGGTAGAATTAATTCAAAAAAATTAATAGTTGAGTTATCAAATTTTATCAAATTAAATTTTGTAAAGCAACTTTCTTATAAATTCTCCGCAAAATGGAATAACGGACTTAAAATGTTAATAGTCGATACAAAGGAGGTAGCTATAAATGATTAATTTTTTAGCATCAAATATCAATGTAACAATGATAGTTGTTTGGGCTATAATAATAGTAGCAACACTAGTAATTGAATTTGAAACAGCAGATCTTGTATCAATATGGTTTACAGCAGGTGCATTTGCAGGACTTGTTGCAAATATACTTGGAGTAAAAGAATGGATACAAATTTTATTATTTGTTGGTGTTAGTTTAATATTTGTAATTGGAACAAGACCATTTGTAAAGAAAATGAGTGAAAATCAAACAATTGCGACAAACTCTGACAGATTAATTGGAAAAACTGCTGTTGTTACAAAAGATATTCTTGAAAACGAAAAGGGAGAAGTTAAAGTAGAATATCAAAAGTGGCCAGCAATTTCAAAAAACAATGAAACTTTTAAAGAAGGGGAAAAAGTTTTAGTAAAAGAAATTACTGGTAATAAATTAGTTGTAGAAGAAATTAAAGAAATTGAATTAAATTAAAGAAAGGAAGATAAAATTATGACAAAATTTTTAGCATTATCAAGCGGAGATGTAACTGGAATAATTATTGCTGCAGTCGCATTAGTAATTTTATTAATAATCACAAAAGGAATTAAAATCGTTCCACAAACACAAGCATACGTTATTGAAAGACTTGGAAAATACTATAAAACATGGGGAACAGGAGTACACTTCTTAGTACCATTTATTGATAAAATCGCAACAGATCCAAATTCACCAATGGTGCCTGGAAAACTTGACACACCAAGAATGATTGGTAAAGTTAATTTAAAAGAACAAGTTGTTGACTTTGATCCACAACCAGTTATTACAAAAGATAACGTTACAATGCAAATTGATACAGTTGTTTATTATCAAATTACAGATGCAAAATCATATGTATATGGTGTTGCAAGACCAATCAGAGCGTTAGATAACTTAACAACTACAACAATTAGAAATATTATTGGTTCACTTGATTTAGACCAATCGCTTACAAGTAGAAACATTATTAACGAACAAATGCGAGAAATCCTTGATGAAGCAACAGATCCATGGGGAATTAAAGTATTTAGAGTTGAAGTTAAAAACATTATGCCTCCAAAAGATATCAGAGATGCAATGGAAAAACAAATGAGAGCAGAACGTGAAAGACGTGAAGCAATACTACTTGCTGAAGGGGAAAAGAAATCAGTAGTATTAAAAGCAGAAGGTATCAAAGAATCTGAAATTTTAAGAGCACAAGCTGAAAAAGAAGCTGCAATTCTAAGAGCAGAAGCAAAAAAAGAAGCAATGATTAGAGAAGCTGAAGGTCAAGCAGAAGCAATTCTTAAAGTTAATGAAGCTACAGCACAAGGTTTAAAAATGATTAAAGATGTAGAAGTTGATAAAGGTGTATTAACACTTAAAGCTTATGAATCTTTAGAAAAAGTTGCAGACGGACAAGCAACAAAAATCATCATTCCTTCAGAACTTCAAGGAATGGCTGGTCTTGCAATGAGTTTAACTGAAGTTGCAAAAGAAAGTAAAAAAGAAAATTAATATTAATCAATCAAAGAAGGGAATAAAGAAACAGGTTCAAACGAACCTGTTTCTTTATTTACCTATATAAAAAATATAATTTTTGTAATAAAATAAAATTAATAAATTAATTAAAAAATAAAAATTTTTATGATATAATGCATATGTAAAAAGTCAAGTTTTAAAATTTATTATCTAGTCTTTTGAGATAATATTTATATTGGCAATTTGCTAGCCCAAAGGATACATGGTAACTTATATTGCGCAAAAGACGTACGCGGAAATTAATTTTATAAAAGAAAACATCTATTTTAATAAATAGATTCTTTTGTAGAGTTAATTTCCGTTTTTTTAATTTTCAAAGAAGGAGAAAAAAGATGAGCGAAGAGAAGTATGAAATTGTAAAGTTTATAGATGGAGATTTGGAGTTAGAAGTAAATATTAGTCCTAAAGAAGAAACTATATGGATTAGTTTAGATGAGATTGCGGTATTATTTTGTAGAGATAATTCAGTTATTTCGCGACATATAAAAAACATATTTTTAACGAATGAATTAAATGAAAGTTCAGTTGTTGCAAAAAATGCAACAACTGCTAATGATGGAAAAGTTTATCAAGTGACATATTATAATTTAGATGTGATAATTGCAGTAGGTTATAGAGTTAATTCTAAAAGAGGCACGATTTTTCGTAAATGGGCAAATAAAGTCTTAAAAGAATACTTATTAAAAGGATATGTAATAAATGAAAATAGAGTAACAGTATCTAATGAAAACTATATAGAATTAAGAAATGAAGTATCAAATATTAATAATAGACTAATAAAACTAGAAGATAAAGTATTTGATAAAGAATATGGATTAAATAAGATATTGTATGATGGACAGTTTTATGATGCATATACATTAATACAACAAATATTTGAAAGTGCAAATAATGAAATAATTATTATTGATAACTATGTTGATAGAACTGTACTTGATAGACTTATTGTAAAGAAGAATAATGTAAAAGTAACAATATATACAAGCATTACATCAAGACTTCTTGGAAAAGATATAGATTTATTTAATAAACAATATGGAAAATTAGAAGTAAAATATACAACCAAGGTACATGATAGATATATTATTATTGATCAAACTAAACTATATCATTTAGGTTATTCTATAAAAGACTTAGGTAAAAAGATATGTTCTATAAGTGAATCAGATAGTTTGTTAATAAAAGAATTAATAAATAATCTTGAACAAATAAATTAGTAATTAATTATTAAAAAAACTCTTTTTATGATATGATATATATAAGAAAAGAGGAAAATAATATGTTTTTACCAATTTGTAAACAAGATTTAATAGATAGAGGAATAGAACAACTAGATTTTGTATATATATCTGGAGATGCTTATGTAGACCATCCATCATTTGGTCATGCTATTATTAGTAGAGTTATAGAAGCACATGGATATAAAATAGGGATTATTCCTCAACCTAATATAAAAAATCCTAATTGGATGGATGAACTTGGTCTTCCACGTCTTGCTTTTTTAGTAACTAGTGGTAATATTGATTCAATGGTTAACCACTATTATGTATCTAAAAAAAGAAGAACAAAGGATAATTATTCACCAAATGGAGAAATGGGACTACGTCCTGATAACGCTGTTATAAAATATTGTAATATGTTAAAAGAAAAATATCCTGATATTCCTGTTGTAATTGGTGGAATTGAAGCATCTTTAAGAAGACTTGCACATTATGACTATATGGAAGATAGATTAAAAAAATCTATCCTTATTGATAGTAAAGCTGACTTATTATTATATGGAATGGGAGAAAGATCTATTGTTGAAATGGCTGATAGTCTTGATTCAGGTCTTGATATCAGTGATGTTATATATATAAAAGGAAGCGCATGGAAAACAAAAAATAAAGATTACTTACCAACTGATGCTATATTTTTACCTACTTATCGAGATTTAAAAACAGATAGATTAAATTATGCAAGAAGTTTCTATGTTCAATATACAAATACAGATCCTTTTTCTTCAAAACCACTTGTTGAAGAATATAATGATATATATGTTGTACAAAATACACCAACACTTCCACTTGATCAAGAGTTAATGGATTGGACATATAGTCTTCCTTATGAAAGAACATATCATCCTATATATAATGATAAACCAATTCCAGCAATTCAAGAAGTACAAAATAGTATTGTAATTAATAGAGGATGTTTTGGTAGTTGTAGTTTTTGTGCATTAACAATGCATCAAGGTAGAATTATTCAATCAAGATCTAAAGAATCAGTTGTAGATGAAGCAAAGAAAATAATTAAAAGTCCTTCATTTAAAGGTTATATTCATGATGTTGGTGGACCAACAGCAAACTTCTATCATCCATCATGTAAAAAACAACTAGAAAGTGGTACTTGTCCAAAAAGACAATGTTTACATCCAACAGCTTGTAAAAATCTTGAAATATCACACGATGATTATTTAGATATATTAAGAACACTTAGAAAACTTGATGGAATCAAAAAAGTATTTGTTAGAAGTGGTATTAGATATGATTATTTAATGTATGATAAAGATGATACATTCTTTAAAGAACTTGTACAACATCATATTTCAGGACAACTTAAAGTTGCACCAGAACATATTAGTAATAATGTATTATTTTATATGCAAAAGCCACCTAAAGAACTTTATGTTAAATTTACAAAAAAATATAAAGAAATAAATAAACAATTTAACAAAGATCAATATTTAGTTCCGTATTTGATGAGTAGTCATCCAGGATGTACATTAAATGACGCAATATTACTTGCTGAATACATTAGAGATGAAAGAATATTTGTAGAACAAGTACAAGATTTCTATCCAACTCCTTCTACACTTGCAACATGTATGTATTATACTGGAGTAGATCCAAGAACTATGAAACCTGTTTATGTTGCAAAATCAAAAGAAGAAAAAGCAATGCAAAGAGCTTTAATGCAATATAAAAACCCAAAAAATCATGATTTAGTAAAAAAAGCTTTAATTCAAGCAAAAAGATTTGATTTAATTGGTAATGGTCCTAAATGTTTAATTAAAAATTAAAAGTATATATTTTTATATATACTTTTTTTCTACTTTTTACAAGAAAAATAGTCATTTAACTTTAAAACTCTAAAAATAGTTAACAAACTTAATATATATATTTCCTCTTTTAAATAGTTTGCGTTTTTTTTAATAATGTGGTATAATAATAAAAGAGATAAAAAAACGAAAGGGGTCGAAATTTATGGCATACGTTGCTTTATACAGAAGTTATAGACCAACAAACTTTAAAGAAGTTATTGGGCAAAAACATGTTGTCAAGACTTTAAAAAACGCAATCATCGAAAATAAGACATCACATGCATATATTTTTAGTGGATTAAGAGGAATAGGTAAAACTACTATTGCAAGAATACTTGCAAAAGCAGTAAACTGTGAAAATCCAATTGACGGAGAACCATGTAATACATGTAAAAATTGTCTTTCAATTATAAATGATGAAACAACAGACATTATTGAACTTGATGCCGCAAGTAATAATGGTGTTGATGAAATGCGTGATATCTTAGAAAAAGTTAACTTTTTACCAAGTGTACTTAGAAAAAAAGTTTATATTATTGACGAAGCACATATGTTAAGTACTGCAGCTTTTAATGCATTATTAAAAACATTAGAAGAACCACCTGCATACGTAATATTTGTACTTGCTACAACAGAACCTCATAAGATCCCCGCAACTATTCTTTCTCGTTGTCAAAGATTTGATTTTAAACAATTTACTTTAAACGAGTTAAAAGAAGAATTATCGTTTGTATGTAGCAAAGAAAATATTAATATTACAGAAGATGCGTTATATGCTATTGCAGAAGCATCAGATGGTGGAATGCGTGATGCATTAAGTATTTTAGATCAAGCAAATGTTTATGCAACTGATGAAATTACAGTTGATGATGTAGATAGTGTTACTGGTAGAATTTCAAATTATAAATTAATTGAACTGTTAAAATCGTTAAAAGAAAAAGATTCAAGTAAAAGTATATATATAATTAACGAATTAATTAACATGGGTAAAGAAACAAATCGTCTTGTTAGTGGTATTATTCAATTTTGCAGAGATATTTTGCTTTATAAAAGTGGTATTGAAAGCTCTTTAAAATATATATATAATAATGAAGAGTTTATAAATCTTGCAAATAGCATTACAACAAATGAATTATTCTATTATATAGATATACTAGTTGATGTACAAAATAAGATTAGATTTACGAATTCTCAAAAGATTTATCTTGAAGTTGGTATTATTAAAATTGTAAATACAATTGATGAAAACCTAGATATATTAGAAAAAATTCATAAACTTGAACAAAATTCAGGTTCTAGTTCAAATGGCACTATATATAATAATGAATATGATAATAGAATTAATGCTTTAGATAACAAAATTAAACGCATTAATAATGAAATGGAAAGAGCAAAACTTGATGAATTCAAAGAAAAAATTGAAGCAAAACTAGATATGTTAGAAGATGTATCAAGTAAAAATGCCGCAATTCCAACAGATTTAAACTTTAGATTAGATAATTTAGAAGATAAAATTAGAGTATTAAATAGTACAAATAATGCAGAAAATAATGAAGAAATTGCTAAAATTAATGAAAAATTCAATAGTTTAGAAGAACAAATCAAAAACATCACATCGCCTCTTACAGCGATCGAGAATATTAATATTGAAGAAAGTACACTTGAAGCTCTAAAAACACAAGTAGCAAATTTAGAGGAAAAAGTACAAAATTTAGGCCAAAATACATCTGTTTCTGCAAGCGATGAGTTAACTCAAAAAGTACAATTCTTAGAAGAATATATTAGTACATTCTCTACAAATTTAGATAATTTAAATGTTAATAAAGGTGAAAATTTAGAAATTTTACAAGAAATATCTGAACTAAAAGAAAATTATTTCGCTTTAATTAAAACAATTCAAGAGAATAATGTTAATAAATCTACAAATAATATTGCTGATGAACTTGGTTTTATGGATGCAGTTGAAGAAAATAATAGCGATAATATTAATAAAATGGTTGATGATTTACTTGCGAATATTAATAGAATATCATTTAAACTTCAAGAAAATAATTCTTCTATTGAAAAATTAAATGAAGAAGTTCAAAATTTAGCAAACAAAGATAATGAACTTTCTGAGTTAATCAATAATACAATTAACGATGTTAATAACATTAAAGATAATAATGTTGAAGAAAAAATAATAAAAGTAGAAGAAAAAGTTAATAATATTGAAAATAAAGTAACAGATCTTGAAAAAGTAGATTCTGATATTAAAGATGAGATTTCTAAATTAAAACAAGTTTCTATCATTAATAAACCAGTTGAAAAGAAAGTTGAAACAAAAGAAGAAGTTAAGGCTACTAAACCGGTTGAACAAGTATACGTTAAACCAGTTGAAGAAAAACGTGAAATTGTATCAAATGAAACTAACACTCTTCAAACACATAAAAATGTTTACGATGTTAGAATTATTGAAAGAATATTACATGAAGCGCGTGATATTGAATGCCGCGAAGAAAAAGTTAGACTTGCAAATGGATGGAAACATCTAGAAGATAAAGTAGGATATGTGCTTGCACCTGCAGCAAAAATGTTAGCTGATGCAAAACTTGTTGCAAATGGTAAAAACGAATTATTAATAGTATATCCAACAGCAACACTTTGTAATCATATGATGGAACCAAAAAATTATAATGACGCAAGACAAGTGTTAAGAATTACTTTTGGTAAAGATTATGATTATTTAGCGCTTCCTGAAAATACATGGCAAGAAAAACGTGGCGAATATATTGGCCAATATGGTGTGGGGATTAAATATCCAAAACTTACGCCTATTAATAATAAAGAATTAAATGTAGTTACAGTAAACTACAAACAAACGGAAAGTTATCAAAAGAAACCTTTACAACAAGCTAAAGCTTTCTTTGGTAGTGCATTAGTTGAGGAGGAAAAAGATGAATAGTGCAATGATTAAAAGAGTTCAACAAATGAAACGTGAAATGGAAAGAACTCAAGAAGAAATAGTTAATACAGAATTCACATCAAGTTGTGGACCTGTTACAGTTATTATGATGGGAGATAAAACTTTAAAACAAGTTGTTTTTGAAGAAGGTTTTGAAGCAACATCAAAAGATGATTTAGAAATGCTTGCTGATATGATTGTTGCCGCAACACGTCAAGCGGGAGATGAAATTGAAAAATTCACAGCTGAAAAAATGGGCAAATATCAAGCAATGTTAGGTGGATTCTAAAATCCTATATATAAGGAAAGATAAAAATGGAAATAAAGTTTTTAGATAACCTTGCTAAAAGTTTTGAAAAACTACCTGGCGTTGGAAAAAAAACAGCACAAAGATATGCTTATTATGTTGTTGAAAAACTATCATTAGAAGAAACGGAACAATTTGCAAAAAGATTAGTAGAAACAAAAAATAAAATTAAATATTGTAATACATGTGGGATGCTTACAGATAAAGATACTTGTGAAATATGTTCAAGTTCTTATCGTGAGAAAAAACAAATAATGGTGGTTAAAGACACAAAAGATGTTTTTGCTATTGAAAAAACATCACAATATAATGGTCTTTATCATGTTTTAAATGGATTAATTTCTCCTCTTGATGGAGTATCTCCAGATGATTTAAATATTCAAACACTAGAAACAAGATTAGATGAAATTGATGAAATAATAATCGCAACACCCTTCACACCAAGCGGTGAAACAACAGCATTATATCTTGAAAGAATATTGAATAAAGATAATCTTGTAATTTCAAGAATTGGTTATGGCTTGCCTGCTGGTGGAGACATAGAATATGTTGATGAACTAACTTTAAAAAGAGCAATAGATTCAAGAAAAAAGAGTAATTAGAAAAAGGAGTAATTTATGATTTCTAAGTTATTAGAGTGGATGAGCGAAACAGGTGATAAAGCAACAGATTTCTTTTTAAATCCATACATGGATCTACCTGGTTATTTTAAATTTCTAGTGTTGATAGGCATATTATTATTATCAGTTATTGGCTTGTTTCATGTTGCAAAACGTGCTTTAAAAACTGTAGTAGGAATTGCTTGTGTATTTGTTTTGTTATTAATTGTTTGGATAGTGTTTAAGTAACAAAATAGGAAATAATCAATTAAAAAATAAAGGTCGTTTTCATAACGGCTTTTTATTTTTTTATTTTTTCCATTTATAAAAACGTCGAACCTGTAAAAAATAAAAAAAGAAACAAGTCTATAATATTTGCAAAATTTTACAAAATATGATACAATAAGCATGGTGAATGAAATTTGCTTTTTATAGTCGAAAACGAAATTTCAAAAAAGTAGGAGGATTATTTTTATGGACATTCGCTTAGTTAATTTAACAAAAATATTTGCCGATAAAAACCAATCTGAAGTACGTGCTGTGGATAATGTAGATATTCACATTCCTTCAGGAAGACTTATCGGTTTACTTGGTCCATCAGGATGTGGTAAATCTACAACTCTTTATATGATTGCAGGGTTATTAGAACCAACATCTGGACAAATTTTTTTCGGGGATGAAGATGTAACGGCTCTTTCTCCTGAAAAACGTGGAATTGGGCTTGTTTTCCAAAATTATGCTTTATACCCACATATGACAGTAAGACAAAATATCATGTTCCCTCTACAAAACATGAAAATGCCAAAAGCAGAAGCTCTTGCAAGAACTCAAAAATATGCAAAACTTGTTGGTATCGAACAATTACTTGATAGAAAACCAAAACAATTATCAGGTGGTCAACAACAACGTGTTGCTATCGCTCGTGCTCTTGTAAAAGAACCACGTGTTTTATTACTTGACGAACCACTTTCAAACTTAGATGCTCGTCTTCGTTTACAAACACGTGAAGAAATTAAACGTATTCAAAGAGAAACTGGTATCACAACAGTATTCGTAACACATGACCAAGAAGAAGCTATGAGTATTTCTGATGAAATAGTAGTTATGAAAACTGGTGTTGTTCAACAAAAAGGTCAACCTCAATATGTTTATGATCAACCAGTAAATCAATTCGTTGCTAAATTCTTAGGAACTCCACCTATCAATATCTTCAGTGGTAAAATAGAAAATAAAGGTATTTATATCGGTGATGAAAAAATTGGGGATACTGAACTTGAAGATCAAGAAGTTACAATCGGTATTAGACCTGAAGGATTTGAAGTATGCGAAAATGGCGCATTAACAGTTACAGTTAAACAAATTGAATATATTGGTAGAGATAAATCAATTGTTGCTGAAAATCCTAATACAGAAAAAGAATCATTCAGATTTATTGTTGAATCTGATGTTCATGCAAATGAAAATCAAGTAATTAAAGTAAATGTTAAACCAGCTAAGTGTTTTGTATTTGATAAATTAACAGAAATGAGATTACAATAGTATGGTTGAAGGCAAAAAGAGTATAAATCTGTTACGTGGTTTATTGTACTTATCACCTGCAATTATTTTAATGGCGATATTTACATTTTACCCAATGTTTAATACATTTATCGTTTCTTTTAAAGAAGATTATAACTTCTTGCTAGTAAATAAACCTGATGAACAACACTTTAGCGGTTGGGGCTTTGCAAACTACATGCAAATTTTTAAACAAGGTAGTGGGGAAAGAGATTTATTCTTTAGATGTATGGCAAATACATTTATTATCGTATTTGCATCAGTTCCTCTTTCAATCATTACATCGTTATTAATTGCTGTAGCTTTAAATTCAATTAAGTCTTTACAAAAATTTTTACAAACAGTATTTTTCTTACCTTACGTTACAAATACAATCGCCATTGGGATGGTATTTGCCGTAATATTCGAAAGTAATCAAGGTTTAGCTAACACAGTTATATCAACACTTGGAGGAAGCTCTATTAGATGGCTAGGTGGTAGTGGCGGTGAAACTTTAGGTAATAGTTTCTTATCTGCAAGTAATTCAATCTTTACTCCACAATGGTTTACTTCAATGATCGTATTAATGATATACATCGTATGGAATTCACTTCCATTCAAGGTATTAATCTTATTAAGCTCATTACAAGGTATTGATAAACAATATTATCAAGCTGCTCAAATCGATGGAACATCAAAAACAAGAATATTTGCCAAAATTACAGTTCCACTACTGTCTCCACAAATATTCTACTTATTAATTACATCATTTATTGGTGCGTTCAAAGAATATACATCAGTTGTTGCGATTTTCGGACAACAAGCACAACCAATTGGTACACAAAATGCGATGGCTACAATGGTTTGGTATATTTATGATTCAATGAAAACAAGAAATGAAGTAGGTGTTGCTTCAGCTGCAGCTGTAGTATTATTCTTAATAATCATGGTATTTACTGCAATTAATAATCAATTGAGTAAAAAACGTGTACATTACTAGAGGTGATTAATATGGTTTTTAAAATAATTTTATTATTGACAATTATTGCAATCACTGTAATTTGTTTTAGAATGTACAAAAAAAGTGATTTCAAGAAAGAAAACTTTAGAAGATGTGATAGTAAAAATGGTTATGTTGAATCAGCTGAAGAAATAATCAGAAAAGAAAAAACAACAAAAGTAATTAGATATGCTATTTGTTATGGTTTCTTAGGAATTATGGCAATATTTATGATACTTCCATTCTACTGGATGGTTATTACTTCTTTAAAAACACAACCAGAAATTGAATTATATAATCCAACATTCTTCCCTACAATGGGATTTGAATGGGATAACTATAAATATGTTTTAAGTACTGCATTCCAAAAAGCAAATAACAATGGTAAAGTTTCATTTGACGTTTTAAGATTAATGTACAATACACTTGTTGTTGGTGTTGTTTCAACAATTGGTACAGTTGTAACAACAGTACTTGCAGCATTCGCATTCTCAAGAATTAAATTCATTGGACGTGAAACATTATTTACAATTTTCCTTGCTACAATGATGATTCCTGGTGAAATGATGGTTATTTCTAACTATATTACAGTTGTTGGTAAAATGAATGGGACAAATACATACTGGGCTATGATTATTCCATTCTTGATTAGTGTGTATTATATTTATTTATTAAGACAAAACTTCAGACAAATTCCTGATGAATTATACTATGCGGCAAAAGTAGATGGAACATCTGATATTAAATACTTAATGAAAATCATGGTTCCAATTGCAATGCCAACACTTATTACAATTACAATTTTAAAATTAATGGGTTCTTGGAACGCATATGTATGGCCAGAAATGGTTACAAGAGAAACAGGAAACGCAGAAGAAACTATGAAATTAATCAGTAACGGTTTAAGAACTTCATTCTCAGATAGTGAAGGACGTTCAGCACAAGGTAAACAAATGGCTGCTGCAACAGTAGTTCTTGCTCCATTACTAGTAATGTTCGTATGTTTACGTAAGTACATTATGAGAGGTGTTTCTCGTAGTGGTATCAAAGGCTAAAACAAAACATAAGTTTTAGAAAATAAAAAAAACAAAAAAACAAAAAAATAAAAGGAGATTAAAAACGTGAAAAAATTTGGAAGAATTGCATTATTTGCATTATTATTCTCATTCACATTATTTATTGTAGGATGCAGAAAACCTAAACCTACTCCGGGAGGAGATCCAACACCAGTAGATCCTACTAAAGAAGTAGAAATTGAATACTGGCATGCTAATGGTTCTGCATTAACAGTTGTTTTAGAAGAAATTAAAGCTTCATTCGAAGCAAAATATCCTAACTATAAAGTAACTTTAGTTTCTTATGGTGATTATACAACATTAAGAGATACAATTACAGGTGCTATCGCAGCAGGTGTTACACCAACTGCAGCTCAAACTTATCCTGACCATGTTGCTTTATATTTACAAGGTAAATCACTTGTTGCATTAGATAGCTATATTAGCGATCCAACATATGGTATGACAGCTGAAGAACAAGCTCAATTCGTTGAAGGTTTCTGGGCTGAAGGTACTATCTATGATGATGCTGGAACAAGATATGCTATGCCGTTTAACAAATCAACAGAATTAATGTATTATAACAAAACTATTTTTGATAAATACAAATGGTCAGTTCCTCAAACTTGGGACGATGTAATTGAAATTTCTGAAAAATGGAAAAAAACTCCAGAATACAAAGCTGCTGTTGCACAATATGGACAAAACCAAGTATTTGCAATGGGTTATGACTCAGAAGCTAACTTATTCATCACTTTAACTCAACAATATGGAGCAACTTATACTTCATTTGATGCAAACGGTAAAGGTGTATTTAACGCATTCGGTGCTGTTGCAGAAGATACTGCAAAATCAAAAGCTTCAATGAATTGGTATTATGACGAATACAAAAAAGGTAACATTGGTACATGTACAGCATTCGGTACTGACTACTGTTCAGATGCATTCAAAAATGGTCAATGTATCATGACAATTGGTTCAAGTGCTGGTGCAACTTATAATGATGGTCAACAATCAAGTGGAACAAAATTTGATACAGCTGTAACTGCAGTTCCTCAAAAAGATTTAACTAACGGACAAGTTATTCAACAAGGTACTAACGTATCATTATTCAAATGTGATACTAAAGAAGAAGAATTAGCTGGTTGGTTATGGTTAAAACATATGGTAAGCTATGAATCTGCATTAACTTGGGCTTTAAATACTTCATACTTCCCAATTAGAAAAGACGTTTTAAATTCTAAAGAATATCAAAATCATGTTCAAGGTAACATCGTATTAGATGATGGTACAGTTGTTCCTGGAACTCAAAGCTTAGCTGCAAAAGCAAAACAAGCTGGTATTTTACAAGCAGATTGGTTCTATACAAACATTGCATTTAATGGTTCATCTAAAGCACGTGATAAAGCTGAAACATTAGTTCAATTAATGTTATATGGAGACAAAACAGTAGACCAAGCATACGAAGAAGTTTACAAAACTTTAAGATAATTAACTAGGTATTAAAAAATGAGAAAAATATTTTTATCAATATTTTTATGCTTATGCATTTTAACTCTTGCAAGTTGTAAAAAATGCAAACACACTCATGAATTTGTTGATGGAGTATGTAGTTGTGGTGAAAGAGAACAAGTAGATAATACGGTTTATACAAGTGAATCTTACAACTGGGTTACTCCTCAAACAGAATCTTTAAAATTAACACAAGACTATACAGGCAAAGATTTTATAAAAGATGGAATTGGAGTAGTTACTCCAGTTAGATATGTAGATGGCGATACAACAGTATTTAGAACTGCAAGCGGAGAAGAATTTACAGTACGTTATAATGGTATTAATACTCCAGAATCAACATATCGTATTGAACCTTGGGGACATGCTGCATCAAAATATAATAAAAATTTATTCGCAACTGAAATTCAAAAAGGTTCAAAAATTGTTTTAACAACAGAAAATATGGTTACAAGACTTGACTCAACTGGGCAAAGATACTTAGCTTGGGTTTGGATTGTAACTAAAGAAGGAGATTCAAGACTTGTTAATTTAGAAATGGCAGAACTTGGTTATGCACATGTTAAATCAGCAAGCGGAACTCAATATGAATCTTATTTTACAAAGGCTATATTTGATATTTCATTAAAGAAACTTCGTATTTATGGTGAAACTGACCCTAACTATGATTATTCAAATGAAGCAAAAGCAATGTCTATTAAAGAAATTAAAGACATTTATGGAACAGAAGAAGCTATTGAAAAAAATACAAAAGACGGCTTCTCTTCACCACTAATCAAAATAAGTGGTATCGTTGTAAGAAAAAATGGTACAACAAATGCTTATATCCAACAATATGATGAAGAAACAAATCAATATTATGGTATTTATGTATATGGCGGATTTAATGCAATTAATAAATTAATTCTTGGTGCATCAGTAGAAATAACTGCAAAAATTGGTTATTATTACGGATCACTTCAAATAACTGACTTAATAAGTGACCAAAAAATTAGAGTATTCTCAGTAAATAATTTCGATAGCATTAGTGTTATTGATGAAAATGTTAGCGAATTAGATATATATGATTATTACAAAATTGGTAATCTTATTAAAGTAGAAAATTTAAGAGTTGTAAGTTATAATGATGCTGACAACACTTCTGCAACAACTTTATATTGCAGAACAGAAGATGGAAAAGAATTCAACATTAGAATTGATCAAAACGTAGCGTTATATAATCCAGAAACTAATGAACAAATTTTATCAGGACAATATTTTATGGGGAAAACATTTAAATCTATAACAGGTATTTTATGTTACTATAATGGAAACCCTGATAACCCTAAATATGCAGAAGGCAAATTACAGTTAGCTTTAACTGATATGGCCGATGTAGTTTTTGAATAATTCAAAAACACCCTAAACTTGATTTAGATTTCAAATTGCTAAATTAGTAGATTACTACTTAATAGCAATTTGGAATTTAAATATATAAATTAATTAAAAATAAAAAATTAACGGAGGAAAACAATTATGAAATTTACCAATTTTGGTAAAAAATTATTTGCGTTCATCGCAGTATTAACTTTTGGTTTAGTATTAGTTGGATGTACTGTTCCTGAACAACCAAATCCTGAAGATGAATTAAAAGCTCAACATGAAGCTAACGTTCAAGCTGTTTTAGATGCAATTTTCTTTGATGAAACTTTACTTGGTGAAGTAAAAGGTAATATGACTTTAGTTCAAACAAATGGAAAATATCCAGATGTTAAAATTGAATGGGCTTCTTCAGAAACTGATTTAATCGCTGCTGATGGTACAGTAGTTCGCCCTGCTTTAGATGATCCAAGAGCAGTTGATGGAAAAGTTAAAGTTACTTTAACAGTTACTGCATCTCAAGGTGAAGCTAAAGGAACAAAATCTTTCAATGCTTATGTTTTAGGTGAAAAGAAAACTAACGTTAACACAATCAAAAACATTAAAGATTCTTTCTATGGAATTATGAAAGAAAACAATGTTGTTTTCAATGGTAAAACTCAAGATTATGCTATTAACGCTACAATCACTGGTGAAGTTGTTATCATTTTAGGAACTAAAGGTTTCTTCATTAGCGATGGTACTGGTTTAATGTATGTTTACAGTGCAAATCCTACTTGCAAAGTTGGAGACGTTGTAACAGTTACTGCTGGTGTTTATTCATACTATGGTGCTTGTCAATTTGGTTCAAACGTTTCTTATGAAGCTGCTGCAGCACAAGATTTCGCTGATTTAACTTTCGAACAAACTACAATCGATGCTTATACTGAAGAATTAGATAGCGCTCGTGATAACGGTGGATTAATCGTTGATTTAAACAAAATGGCTAAATATAGTGGTTATGGTGTAGAATTATATGCTAAAGTTGGAAAAGGTAACCAAGGAACTAACGATACTTATTATTTAGAAGATCCATATACTGGTGAAAAAGTTGCATTATACTACTATACAACTGCTGATTATGAAGCAAATTTTGATGCTTTAGTTGGTAAATATGTAAATATTAAAGTATTCACATACGATTGTTATAGTACAAATAGCATGTACCGTGTATTATACAGTGGTCAAGCTATTACTGAAGCTGCTGCTCCTACATTATCAGATGCTCAAAAAGTTGAAAGTGCTTTAGCTGCATGTACATTAGCTGCTAATACAACTGCTGATATTACATTACCAGTTGTTGAAGGTGTTGCATGGAGTTTAAAAGCTGCATCTGATTACGCTGTAATCGAAAATGGTGTATTAAAAGTTACTCGTCCTGAACATACAACTGGAAACGTTAAAGTTGTTGTAGTTGCTACTGCTACATTCGGTGCAGAATCTGATTCAAAAGAAATCGAAGTTGAAATCATCGCTAAAGAAGATTCAGGCATTAAAGAAGTTACTGATTTTGATGCATTAAAAACTTACAAATTAGGTTTATACCAAGCTAACTTATCAAAACAATTATGGTTAACAACTGCTATTGAAACTTCACAAAACAGATTCGCTGTTTCAACTGAAAATCCTGCTGAATCAGTAGATGTAAAAGTTGTTACAGTTGATGGTGGATATCATTTAGTTATCAATGATACTAAATACTTAGAATTCGCTAATAATTCAGCTGGTAAATTAGCTGTTGCATTCTTAGATGCTCCTACTGCTGCTTGGACATATGATGCTGCTCATAACACATTCTTATTCACTTATGCAGAAAAAACTTATTTCTTAGGAACATATAATACATTTGACACATTTAGTGCAAGTGAAACTAAATACATTGATTCTGGTAACTTTATTTGTCATTTATATGAAGTAAAAGTTCAAGAAGGTGGAGAAACTCCAGTTTTAGGAGATAGCGTTGTTCTTACTTCTGAAGAATTATTTGCAGGATGCACAGGTACTGCATATGCTGGTTATAATGGTAATCATACATTAAATGGTGTAACTTATGCAACTAACCAAACAATGGTTGCTCAAGGTTCATCAGCAACAGGTGTTGAAGGATACTTCCAATTACAAGCTGAAAAAGGTACAATCGCAAATACAACTGCTTATGCAAAAGCTGTTAAAACTATTGTAATTACATTCTGGAATACATACGAAACTCCAAATATGCCTACTTTAAAAGCTGGTGCAACTACTGATTCATTAGCAACTGTTACTGCAGAATTAAGTGCTGGCAAATTAACAGGTGTTAAAAATAGTAGTGGATATGAATATTATGAATATACTATTACATATACACTTCCTGAAGGATGCTATTTCTGGGAAATTGCAAGTGCTACAAAAGGTGCTAAATACTTCTCACAAATCGTATTAGGATTCTAATATTTGAATAACAATAAAAAATCCAAAGATTAAATCTTTGGATTTTTTATTTTTAAGTCAGTATTTATAAATTTTATTGATATATATAAATGTCCGTGTACACTATCTATTTTACACGGACATTTTTCTCCCTTGCTTTTTTCTTTATAATATGGATATTTTATGTTATAATAGATATTGAGGAGAAATATTAATATGTTTAGTGAAATTTATAATAAAATAAAAGAATATGATACAATCATCATTCATCGTCACTTCAGACCTGATGGTGATGCTCTAGGTTCTCAAATAGGGCTAAAAGAAGCCATTCTAGCAACTTTTCCTAATAAGTGTGTAAAAGTAGTAGGGGATATGATAGAACGCTATTCTTGGATTGGTAAAATGGATGAGGTTGAAGATGATTTGTATAAAAATGCTTTAGTTATTGTATGTGACTCAGGAGCAGAAAAATTAATTAGTGATGAAAGATATAATAAAGGTCAATTTTTAATAAAAATAGACCATCATATTCCGCAAGGTGAATATGGAGATTTAGCTTATGTTGATACATCAAGAGAATCTTGTGCTGGTGTAATAGCAGAATTTATTAAAGAAACTGATATGGTAATGAATAAAGAAGCGGCACAAGCTTTATTTAGTGGTATTGTTACTGATAGTGGAAGATTTAGATATTCCCAAACAAATAGTAAAACTTTTCAAATTGCTTCATATTTAATGGAATATGATATTGATACTGAAGCTATATATAATAAAATATATGTAGAAAAACTTGCAAATATTAAACTTCGTGCAAAACTTGTTTTAAAATTTAAAACAACACCTGAAGGAGTTGCATATTTAGTTAACACAAAAGAAGATGTTGCAAGATATGGACTTCCTATTTTTGATATTTCACGTGGTATGGTAAATATTATGAGTGGAATTGAAGGAATAAATGTATGGAGTAATTTTACTGAAACAGAAACTGGTGAAGTATATTGTGAATTTAGATCAAACGGTGTTAATGTAAATAAAGTTGCGACAATGTTTGGTGGTGGTGGTCATCTTCAAGCAAGTGGATGTACTCTTCCAAATAAAAAACAAATTAAATATGTTATAAGAGAATTAAATAAAGCCGCAAAAGGAGAAGAATAATGATTAATCAAATACTTGAAAAAATAAAAGAATATAATAGAATTATTATTCATCGTCATGTTAGACCTGATGGAGACTGTATTGGAACACAACATGCATTAAAAAAAGCAATAATGTTAAATTTCCCTGAAAAAGAAGTATATGCTGTTGGAGATATAATTCCGGATTATTTAGAAGATTACGGTGTAATTGATGATGTAACAGAAGATATGTATAATGGTTCGCTTGTAATTGTTGTTGATACTGCAAATGAATCTAGAATTTGTGGTGAAAACTATAAACTTGGTGAATATATTATCAAAATCGATCATCATGATGATTCAAGCGATTATGCAAATATCAATTATGTTGATCCTAAAACTCCTGCTTGTGGGGCAATTTTAACTAGACTTTTAAGAAGTTGGAACTTTAAATTTAATCAAGAAATTGCAACTTATTTATATGTAGCAATTACAACAGATACAGGACGTTTTAGATTTAGAGGTGTAAACGAAGAAGTAATGGCTAATGCTGGATACTTAATTAGTCAAGGTGTTGAAATAGATAAATTATATACAAAACTATATACTAAAGAAAAAGAATCATTTAAACTACAAGGTTATGTTTATGAAAACTTTAAAACAACTGAAAGTGGTGTTGCATATATATATTTCTCTCAAAAATTAATGAAAGAATATAATGTAACAAAAGATGATGCGGCTAACTTAGTAAATAGTTTAGACAGTATTAAAGGTTCTTTAATATGGGTTGCATTTATTGAACAAGATGATGAAGTAGAAATTAGAGTAAGACTAAGATCTAGATTTGTTGCTATTAATGATATTGCAAGAAATTATCGTGGTGGAGGTCACTTACAAGCAGCTGGCGCAACACTTTATTCAAAAGATGAAATAGAATTAATTTTAAATGAATTAGATTTATTACATAAAGAATTTAAAGAAAATAA